>JBFWQN010000055.1:0-16048 GCA_050249405.1 Hyphomicrobiaceae bacterium
GAGCGTCCCGGCACCGGTGACATCACGCGCGGTCAGCTCCAGGACGTACCCAACGTCGACAGCCTCTATTTCACGATGCTGAACCACAACAAGCGGTCGATCACCATCGACACCAAGAACAAGAAGGGCATGGAGATCCTCGAGCGCCTGGTGAAAAGCTGCGACGTGCTGGTCGAGAATTTCGCCCCCGGCGCCATGGACCGAATGGGGCTCACCTGGGAGCGCATCCACGAGCTCAATCCGCGCATGATCTATGCGTCGATCAAGGGTTTCGGGCCGGGCCCGTACGAGGACTGCAAGGTCTACGAGAACATCGCCCAGTGCACGGGTGGCTCAGCTTCGACCACCGGTTTCCGCGATGGGCCCCCGCTCGTCACCGGCGCCCAGATCGGCGACAGCGGCACCGGCCTGCATCTGGCACTCGGCATCGTGACGGCGCTCTATCATCGCACGCACTCGGGCAAGGGCCAGCGCGTTACTTGCGCCATGCAGGACGGAGTGCTCAACCTCGCCCGCGTCAAGCTGCGCGATCAGCAGCGGCTCGCGCACGGGCCGCTCACCGAGTACAGCCAGTTTGGCGAAGGTGTGCCGTTCGGCGACGCGGTGCCGCGCGCCGGCAACGACTCCGGCGGCGGGCAGCCGGGCCGCATCCTGAAATGCAAGGGCTGGGAGCAGGATCCGAACGCCTACATCTATTTCATCACCCAGGCGCCTGTCTGGGGTGAGATTTGCGAGGTGATCGGCGAGCCGGAGTGGGCCACGCATCCTGATTACGCGACGCCGAAGGCTCGCTTGCCGCGCCTCAACGAGATTTTCGCCCGCATCGAGCAATGGACCATGTCGCTCTCGAAGCTCGAGGCGATGGAGATCCTCAACAAGTACGACATTCCCTGCGGCCCGATCCTTTCGATGAAGGAGCTCGCCGAGGACCAGTCGCTGCGCGCGACCGGCACCATCGTCGAGGTGCCGCATCCCAAGCGAGGCACGTACCTTTCCGTCGGCAATCCGATCAAGTTGTCGGCGAGCCCCGCCAAGGTCGAGCGTTCGCCGCTCCTCGGCGAGCACACCGAGGAGATCCTGACCTCGCTCGGCTACTCGGCCGATGACATGGCCGCGATTAAGGCGTCAGGGGCCACCGAGCCGCCGAGGAAGAAGTCGGCCGCCGAGTAGACGGAGGCACGCACGAATGAGCACGGCCATACGATCGCCCGACCAGCTCACCGTCGAGGCCTACCTCGCCGGTGAGAACGATGGACAGTTGCGGCACGAGTTCGTCGATGGCCGCGTCTTCGCAATGGCCGGTGCGAGCGAGCGGAAAAATGGCGTCAAGCTTAACATCGCGGGCGCATTGAATGCGTCCGTCGACGAGCCTTGCCGCGTGTTCGACGGCGACATGAAGCTTCGCGTCGACCAAGGCCCGGACGTGCGCTTCTATTATCCGGACGTCTTTGTTTCCTGCTCGACCGAGAACGACGACGCTTACGTGCGCCGGGACGCGGCTCTCATCATCGAGGTGCTGTCGCCCTCTACCGAGCGCACCGATCGCTTCGAGAAAGTCCAGGCGTACATCAGCCTGCCCATGCTTTCGGAGTACGCGCTTGTGGAGCAGGATGTACCGCGCGTCGAGATTCATCGGCGCCGGACGGGCTGGAGCAGGGAGGTTTTCGGCCCCGGCTCGAGCGTGACGTTCGAGAGCATCTCGCAGACGATGACGGTCGATCAGATCTACCGGCGCATCAGGTTCTGATCGCGCCGCTGATATCCATGCATCGTTAGGTGCGGAAGCAACTAGACAATTCCCTCTCCCCATTGCCCTGAACTCGCAATGGGGAGAGGGTTAGGGTGAGGGGCGGCAACAGGCACGCCATTCAAGGTCGAAGAAGGCTTCGGGCGGATAGGAGTGACAATGGCGGCGGCACCAGATGTGCTGCCCCTCACCCCAACCCTCTCCCCGTTGCACCTTCGAGACCATCGATCACAGCCAGCGCCGGCGAGCGGCGCCACGGGGAGAGGGAGTAGAGACGCCATGCGTATCGTCGTTCACGGTCAGGATGCTTTCGGCAAGGCCGTGCTGGAGAAGCTGTTGGAGCGCGGCGAGAACGTCGTCGCGGTGTGCTGTGCGCCGGACAAGGCGGGCCGGGCGGAAGATCCGCTGAAGGTGCTCGCGCGCGAGAAGGGGCTGCCCCTGCACCAGCCCACCAGCTGGAAGACGCCCGAAGCCCTGGCGCTGATGAAGAGCTTCGACGCCGACGTCTGCCTGATGGCCTACGTGCTGCTGTTCATTCCGCAGCCGGTGCTCGACGCGCCGCGGCTCGGCACGTTCCAGTACCACCCCTCGCTGCTGCCGGCGCACCGCGGTCCGTCGTCGATCAACTGGCCGATCGCGATGGGGAGGACGCGCACGGGGCTCACCATCTTCTGGCCCAACGAGGGCTTGGACGAGGGACCGATCCTCCTGCAGAAATCGGTCGAGATTGGGCCCGACGAGACGCTCGGCGACGTCTATTTCAAGAAGCTTTTCCCGATGGGCGTCGACGCCATGATGGAGAGCCTCGACCTCGTCAAGGCCGGCATTATCCTCAAGCATGACCAGCGCCTCGCCGACGGCTCCTACGAGAGCTGGTTCAAGAAGGACCTGGCGGAGATCGACTGGTCGAAGCCCGCAGCCGATGTGCACAACACCATCCGCGCTGCGGACCCAGCGCCGGGCGCCTGGGGAACCATCGGCGGGGTCAAGGTCGACCTGTTCGAGCCGCAGCGGCTGTCGGCAGCTCCGGCCGGCAGTGGAAATCCCGGAACCATCCTCTCTATCGACGACAATGGCATGGTGGTCGCTGCGCAGGGCGGCGCTGTGCGGATTCGGCGCGTGCGGGCGGCGGGCGGCAAGAAGGTCGGCGCGGCCGAATGGGCCAAGGGCGCCGGCCTCGCGGCAGGCGCAACTTTCGATCCTCTACAGAAGAAATCCAACTAGCTCCTTGCTCGATTACCCCGATGTCTCCGTCGAGCCTGAAGATGCCTCATTACGTCGTCCCCGCGGAGGCGGGGACCCACGTCACCGCGCAAACAATTCCGAGTAACCGTCGTGGGTGCCCGCCTTCGCGGGCATGACGTCACGAATCCTGAAGTCGCTGCTCAATCCCCGAGGGACCCCCCATGGCCGTCAAATCCGATATCGAGATCGCACGCGAGGCGAAGAAAAAGCCCATCCAGGAGATCGGCGAGAAGCTCGGCATTCCGACTGAGCATCTGCTCCCATTCGGCCACGACAAGGCAAAGGTCTCGGCCGAGTTCCTGAAGTCGCTCGAGGGCAAGAAGGACGGCAAGCTGATTCTGGTCACGGCCATCAATCCGACACCGGCCGGAGAGGGCAAGACGACGACCACGGTCGGTCTCGGCGATGGCCTCAACTACATCGGCAAGAAGGCGGCCATCTGCCTTCGCGAGCCCTCGCTCGGCCCCTGCTTCGGCATGAAGGGCGGTGCGGCTGGCGGCGGCTACGCGCAGGTCGTCCCCATGGAGGACATCAACCTCCACTTCACTGGCGACTTCCACGCCATCACGTCGGCGCACAACCTCCTGTCGGCGATGATCGACAACCACATTTACTGGGGCAATGAGCAGGGCATCGATTCACGCCGCGTGACATGGCGGCGCGTGATGGACATGAACGATCGCGCGCTTCGCGAGATCGTCGTGTCTCTCGGCGGCGTCGCCAACGGCTACCCGCGCGAGGCGGGCTTCGACATCACCGTGGCTTCCGAGGTGATGGCCATCCTGTGCCTCGCCGCCGACCTCAAGGACCTCGAGAAGCGCCTCGGCGACATCATCGTCGCCTATCGTCGCGACCGCACACCCGTCTATGCGCGCGACATCAAGGCGGAAGGTGCCATGACCGTGCTGCTGGCGCAGGCCGTGCAGCCGAATCTCGTCCAGACGCTCGAGAACAATCCCGCCTTCATCCACGGCGGCCCCTTCGCCAATATCGCCCACGGCTGCAACTCGGTGATCGCGACCAAGGCCGCGCTGAAGCTCGCCGACTACGTCGTCACGGAGGCCGGCTTCGGTGCCGACCTGGGGGCCGAGAAGTTCTTCGACATCAAGTGCCGCAAGGCTGGCCTCAAACCGGATGCGGCGGTGATCGTCGCCACCGTGCGGGCCATGAAGATGAACGGCGGCGTCAAGCGCGAGGATCTCGGCAAGGAGAACGTCGAGGCCGTGCGCAAGGGCCTCGCCAACCTCGGCCGGCATATCGAGAACGTGAAGTCGTTCGGCGTCCCGGCCGTGGTCGGCATCAACCACTTCATCTCCGATACCGAGGCTGAGGTGGCCGCGGTCATGGAATATGTGAAGGCTCAGGGCGCAGAGTGCTTCCTGAACAAGCACTGGGCCGAGGGCGGCAAGGGCATCGCGGCCATGGCCAAGCGCGTCGCCGAGATCGCCGATGGCGGCACCGCCAAGTTTGCTCCGATCTATCCTGACGAGATGGGCCTGCTGCAGAAGATTGAGACGATCGCCAAGAAGATCTACCGTGCCGACGGCGTCGTCGCCGAGAAGTCGATCCGCGACCAGCTCAAGACGTGGGAGGAGATGGGCTACGGCAAGCTGCCGGTGTGCATCGCCAAGACGCAGTACTCGTTCTCGACCGACCCCAACCAGCGCGGTGCGCCGAACGGCTTCACGATTCCCGTGCGCGAGGTGCGCCTGTCCGCGGGCGCCGGCTTCATCGTTGCCATCTGCGGTGAGATCATGACGATGCCTGGTCTGCCCAAGGTGCCTTCGGCAGAGGTCATTCGCTTCAACGACAAGGGACAAATCGAGGGCTTGTTCTGATAGGATGACGTCCTGACTGCTCCAGGGAGGGACGACGAGGTGGCCCAAGAGCTGCCCGCGTCCGGTGGCCGGGCGAGGAGCGATCCTCGCCCGGCCGTCCTCGAGCGGAGGGGACGGCGCGGTAGCGGCGTCCCGGACCCGTCACATTGACGACACTTCCCGAGCAAGCGCCTTTCTTGTCCTTTGGCCCCGATCGCCTCATCATGGGCCGTATCGCGACGGGTGAATGCGGCGGATCGTGCAGGGCGGATCGAGAATGGCTGGGCAACCGCGACCGGGCACGCGCTTCGAGCGGGCAGTGACGGGATTGGTTTTGGCCCTCTCGATCATCGTCCTCGCCGTCGGCCTCGCAGGCGACGTCGGAGCGCAGCAGCGTCGGCCACGTTCCTCGCCGGTGCCTGTTCCCGTGCCCCAGCGCATCGATCCTTCTCCTGACAAGGGATCGCTCGGCGAAAGTGCTGTCCTGCCGCGCGAGACCGTTCAAGCCGACGTCTCCACTCGAAACGTGCCGGTGACGTCCAATTTCGCCGGAACGCAGATCGTGGTTTTCGGCGCCGTCGACCATAGCCGCCAGCCGAGCGCCGAGGCGGGCCTCTACGACGTGGTGATCGTGGTCGTGGGCACCCCGACGCGCCTCACGGTGCGCAAGAAGGGGAAAATCGCGGGCATTTGGCTCAATACCGATGCCCTGACGTTCGACAGCGTGCCGAGCTACTATGCCATCGCGTCGACCCGCCCGCTGGACGAGGTCGCGTCGGCCGAGGTGCTGAAGTCGACCGGCGTGGGCCTCGACTATGTTCCGATGGTGCTGGGTGGCGACAGCAAGGGCCGCACGGCTGCGGCCGTGAAGGACTTCCGCTCCGCTGTGGTCGATCTGAAGCAACGGGACCGCCTCTTCTCGGTCAGCGAGTACGCCGTCGCCTTCATCGGGCCAAGCCTGTTCAGGGCATCGATCGATCTCCCGGCCAACGTCGTCGTCGGGCCATTCGAGACGCGGGTCTTTCTGTTTCGCAATGGCGAGCTGCTCAGTAAGTACAATGCGAAAATCGAGTTGCAGCGACAGGGCTTCGAGGAAGCGCTGCACGCCCTCGCATTTCGGCGGCCGCTCTGGTACGGCATCACGATGGTCGCCATCGCCATGAGCGCTGGCCTGCTGGCCACGGCGTTGTTCCGCGGCATCAGTCGCTAAGGCCGGGCCATCGCCCCTTCAGGGACGCAGTCGTCAGCCGGAACGCAGCCAGATCGCTGCCGTCGCGACGAGAGCGAGCAACAGCGCAAGGCCGATGGCCGCGCGCGCGATGGTTGGCCAGGCTCGCTGTTCATGCAACGTGCCGCGCGGGCTCCTCCCCGATAGGGCTGCATCCCCGGCCGCGCCCGAGGCCTTTGCCTGCGCCTCGGACGACCGTGCTACGGCCGGGGTTTCCTCCAGTCGCAACACGTTCGGCCCGGGGTCGGTCGCCGCGGCCGCTGCAAGCACGCGCGCCACCACGACCGTGGCATTGTCCTGCCGCTCGACTCGCCGGGCACGCACCGCCTCGAGCAAGGCGATCGAAACTCGGGTTGCACCTTCCATCCGGTGGTTGCCGACGATCTCCGCGATCTCGGCGTCCTCCAGTGTGTTCAGTCCGTCGCTTGCAAGCACGACGATATCGCCCTCCCGGATGGCAAGACGTTTCGGCGGCAGATCGACCAATTCCACGCTCCGGCCGGTCAGCGCAGACACCAGCACCGACCTCACGGCCAGAACCTCCGGATCATCGGCATTCCACTGCCCGGAGCGAACCATCAATCCCGCTTGCGAGTGATCCTCGTTGAGCTTGACGAGGCGACCGTCGCGCCAGAGGTAAAGATGGCTGTCGCCGACGCTGATCCAACCCAGTCCACCGCTCGCCAGCACCGCGCCGACGAGCGTGCTCGCCATCCCCCGGTGGCCGTGCCCGGGGTCGAGAGCCTCCAGGATGCGCGCATTGGCCTTGTCCATTGCCTCCCGTAGCGCGGACTGCGGGCTGCCCCCCTCGCCAAATCGACCAGTCGCCGCTGCATCGCGGAACGTGTCGACCACGAGCCGTGCCGCCTCCGCGCCACCGTGGTGGCCGCCAAGTCCATCGGCCAGCACGAGCAAAGCGCCCCCGCCTGGCAGCGGAGCAGCCGCTGCGAGATCCTGTTGCTCGGCTCGGGCCCCGATGTAGTCGGCCGTGGCCAGATCGAGCCTCATGCGACTCGGAACGGCTTGAGCCCCGACGGCAGGCTGCGGCATCGCGTCGGCGCCACGCGCGTTGGGCAGCGGCAGCTCGGCCATCGACGCCGATGGCCGCGTCTCGACGCCGCTCGTCAGGGGAATTGTCGTCTCCTCCCGCTTCGTAGCGATGGTCTCGACCGGGCCGCTGGCAGGCTCGCCCGCGTTTCCTGCTTCCAGTGGCGCAGCGGTGGCAGTCAGGCCGCGCAAGAGCTCCACCAGCCGCACGACGTCGGCGTCGAAGGTCTCTGCCTCGATGTGCACGGCGGGCAGCTGGGCGAGACCCACGAGATCGGGCGGGAGGCGCTCCGTCGCCGGTGGCTGGGCGCCGTCGATCAATGCCGTAACGACCTTCGATTTCCGAGCCAGCGCTTCGGCAACTTGTATTCGGGCGGGCATGGCCGCCTCGTCCTGACAATTGCCCGACGGCTCCTGCCAGTCCCGCCCCAACGCGACAACCAGCACCGATTCGCCGGCCGTCTCGCCGACCCTGGCCGCACTGTCGTCACCTGGCGCGGAGGGGGCCGCAACGAGATGCACGTGAGCCGGTCCCAGCTCCGCACGGAGACGATCAGCCAGCCGGCCGGCCGATCCCAGGCTGTCGCTGCGCCAGAAGCTCAAGAAAATTTCGGCCATTGTCCTGCCCGATGCGCTCAAAGTCACTGTCAAGCGATCCGAGGGCTATAGGCAAGCCCTGTGTGGATTGCAGGGAGGAAAGCTGTACCCGCCTTGATCGCGCCATGCGACCGCGTAGCGTGCTCTCATACGCGACGCGAAGGGCACAGCACATGACGACGCTTCCGACTTCATCCCAGGACCAGCTCCGCCAGTACATCGAGCAGATCGAGCGGCTCGAGGAGGAGAAGAAGGCGCTTTCCGCCGATATTCGCGAAAAGTTCCTCGAGGCGAAAGCGCAGGGCTTCGACCCGAAGATCATGAAGAAGGTGCTGTCACTCCGGAAGCGCTCGAAAACCGAGCGGCTGGAAGAGGATGCGGTCCTGGAAACCTATTTGCACGCCCTCGGCATGCTGGTCGAGGCGTCGCACATGTCGTCCGAGATGCTCGACGCCGCGGAGTAGGTCGCCGGAGCGGCCCGGTCACCCTCTAGGATACGTTACGGCAATGCGACCTCATGCTCCGCTTCGCGGCGTCGCTTGCCGGGCGTCCCCGGTTCAGCTACCGCTCCCGCATGCAGCTCTATCGTGCTTTCGCCACTGTCGGCGGCCTGACGCTGGTCAGCCGCATTCTCGGCTTCATGCGCGATATCGCGCTGGCTGCCTTGATTGGCGCAGGCCCGATCGCTGAGGCGTTCGTCGTCGCCTTTCGCTTCCCGAACCTTTTCCGCAGGTGGTTCGGCGAAGGCGCCTTCAACGCGGCATTCGTACCGTTGTTTGCCAAGCGATTGGAAGGCGACGGGAAGGAGGCTGCGCGCGCCTTCGCGTCGGAGGCCATGTCCGGGTTGGCGCTTGTTCTTGCCGTCCTTTCGGCCATCGCCATGCTTGCGATGCCCTGGGCCATGTACGGGCTCGCTCCGGGTTTCGCCGAGGTTCCGGCGAAGTTCGATCTCGCCGTATCCATGAGCCGGATCGCGTTCCCTTATCTGTTGTGCATGTCGCTGGTTGCATTGCTGTCCGGCGTCCTCAATGCCACGGGCCGCTTCGCCGAGAGCGCATCGATATCGATCGTGCTCAACCTCACTCTCATGGCAGCGGTCGGTGCCGCCCTGCTCCTCGGCTACGGCAACGATCCGCGCACGGGCCTCGTGCTGGCCTGGGGTATTTTCGCGGCGGGCGTGCTGCAGCTCGCACTGCTGCTTTGGGGGGCGGCTCGTGCCGGCGTGCTGCCCCGCCTGGTCCGCCCCGTCTGGTCCGACGATATGCGCCGCCTCGTCTCGCTCGGCCTGCCGGGCATCGTGGCCGGCGGCGCCACGCAGATCAACATCGTGATCGGCGGCATGATCGCTTCGCTGCAGACCGGTGCCGTGTCGTGGCTCTACTACGCCGATCGGCTCTACGAGCTGCCCCTCGCCATCATCGGCATCGCCATCGGCATCGTGCTTCTGCCGGACATCTCGCGGCATCTGCGAGCCGAAAATCATGCCGCGGTCATGGACAGCCAGAATCGCGCGCTCGAGCTGTCGATGCTGCTCACGGTTCCCGCAGCCGTGGCGCTCGCCGTGGTGCCGGGGCCGGTCATCTCCGTGCTGTTCGAGCGCGGTGCCTTCACGGCCAGCGACACCCGGGCCGTTGCCGCTGCGCTCGCCATCTTTGCGCTCGGACTGCCGGCATTCGTTCTGCAAAAGGTATTCCAGCCCGGCTATTTCGCCCGCGAGGATACCCGGACTCCGATGCGGTTCACAGCCTGGAGCCTCGGCGTCAATACGGCAGGCTCGATCGCGCTCTTCTTCCTGTTTCCGCGCTTGGGGGTCTCGCCCCACCTCGGGATCGCGGTCGCCACGGCTGTTGGCGGCTGGTTGAACGTGGCTCTGCTCTACCGCGGCCTGCTCAGGCGAGGGCATTTCGAGGCCGATCGTCGCTTGCGGCGCGCACTGCCAATGATCGTGCTGTCGAGTCTCGTCATGGCGCTGGCGCTGGTCGCCGGCATGGATCAATTGGCCCCCTGGCTCGTGGTGGGGCAACCGCTGGCCGCGCGCGCGACGGCCCTGGGCCTTCTCGTCGTGGGAGGCGGCCTCATCTATTTCGCAACCACGATGGCGACTGGCGCCGTACGCCCCCGGCAGCTTCTGCGCGCCCTCCGTCGGGGCGCTTGAGACAGAAAGGAACTCCGGCCGTTGGCCCGCGGTTTCGACGGCATGACGACAGCCCATGATCCGAAAGACGACCCGGAGCATATCCCCGTCGAGAAGCGCCTCTCCGGCGACTTCAAATCGCCGCTCGAGGTGCTCGCGGCCCATGCGCTCTCGTCCGAGCAGAAGCGGCAGATCCTCGAAGTCTGGCTGGGCGATCTGCAGGTCCAGCCCGCATCTGGCGAGAGGCGCCGCATCGAGGCGGATATTCGCGCTGCCATCGCCACTTTAGGGGAGACTGCCCCATGAGACTTCGCACGACGTGCTCCCTCGTGGTCGCTGCCATCTTGGCCTTGGCCGCTCATTCAAGGCTCGTCGCCGCCGCCGAGCCGGTCGCGAATATCGGCACATTGACCTGCGTCGCATCACCGGCCAGCAAGGAGCCTTTGGGCGTCGAGCGCGAGTTGAGCTGCACGTTCGCGCCCGTGACCGGACCTCAGGCAAAGCTTACAGGTGTCGTGAAGCGTCTCGGCGCTCAGGTCCCAGGGCAGGCGAAGATCGTCCTTGCATGGTCGGTGCTGGCGCCCGACGTGGCAACGCCGGCGCAGAGCCTCGAAGGGCGATATGTCGGCAGCCTCGGGGCACCGCGCAACAGCGAGAGCGTGGGCCTTGTCGGTGGGAAGGGCGGCGGCATCGCCTTGAGGCCCCTCACCGTGGCCCCCGACGTCGGCAGCAATGCCGCGATCTCGGTGGTCGAGCTCGAGCTGTCCGCGATGCGAGCGTGATCACTGTCACGCCCGCCGCCGGCAAGGCCCATCCGTCCACCACTGCCACCTATCAAGGCCGCGTATTCCGCCGCAAGTCGGCCTGATCGTCCCACATCAGGAAGTCGGGACCGAGCGACCGGATGTCCGGGGCGCCCATGTTGCCCATGACCAGATCGACCTCGTTTTTCAGGATGTTGAGCGCGTGACCGGCCATCGGCTCACCGCCGATAGCGACGCCGTAGAGCGTCATGCGGCCGACGAAGCAGAACTTGGCGCCGAGGCACATGGCGGTGACCACGTCGGAGCCACGGCGGATGCCGCTGTCCAGCATCAACGTCATCTTGTCGCCCACCGCGTCGCGAATGGCGGGCAGCACCTCGACAGGTGAGGGAGCGCGGTCGAGCTGGCGAGCGCCGTGGTTCGAGACCATCAGGCCGTCCACGCCGATCTTGTGCGCCCGCTCGGCATCTGACGGGTGCATGACTCCCTTGAGCACCATCTTCCGCGGCCACAGCTCGCGGAATTTCTCGATGTCCGACCAGTCGAGCGGCGGCGTCGTCTGCGTCGCCTGGAAGGCAGCTACCTTCTCAGGATCCTTCTCGGCGCCCGGACCGGCGTACTTGGCCCAGTTGGACAGCATCGGCGTGCCCCCGCCGTTACGATAGTAGTTGACGAGCCAACCGGGATGCGTCGCCGCTTCCATCATCACGCGCAGTGGCATCTTCAAGGGGCGTGACATGCCGTTGCGCTTGTTGCGCTCGCGGTTGGAATGCACCGGCACGTCGACCGTGATCACCAGCGTGGAAAGACCCGCGTCCTTCGCCCGCTTGATCATGTCGTAGGAGATGTTTTTGTCCTTGGCCGTGTACATCTGATACCAGCCGTGGTCCGGGGCGACCTTGGCTAGGTTCTCGATGGTGTCGGTCGAGGCGCCGGACATGATGAACGGCACGTTGGCCTTCCGCGCGGCAGCAGCCAGCATCAGGTCGGCGCCCGGGCGAAAGAGAGCCGCACCCCCGGTCGGCGCAATACCGACGGGCTGTGAGTAGGTCCGCCCGAACAGCTCGGTCGTCTGCGTTCGCTTCGAGACGTCGACCATGTAGCGCGGCACGATGCGGTGGCGCTCGAAGCCCCACACGTTGCGCTCCAAGCCCACCTCGTCGTCCAGCCCACCCTCGATGAAATCGAAGGCGATCTTCGGCAGGCGGCGCTTGGCGGCGCGGCGCAGGTCGTCGTAGTTCAGGATATCGGACATTGCTGCGGGGTCCCCGAAAGGCGTGTCGGGCGCGCGCAGACCACGGCGGCGCCGCTCCGGGTGTCAAGGGTGCCGCCGTCGGGGAGCCAAGGCAAGTAGATTGTTAAGATGCCGATCGGCTCCGTTGACAGAGCAAGGCAGTTCGTGATTTCATTTAGAAGAATGAGTGGAGAAAAGTTTCATGCCGATAGCATCGAATAGCCACCAAACCGACTGCACGTTAATCGAAAAAATAACATCAATCACGTCATTCGCAAATGATGATCCAGTGACAGCTTTAATATCGATTCTGCAGAATCGCCCCGAGTTTGAGGCGATTACACTATGGAAGATTAAGCGCCGATCGAAGACATTGTGCCTAAAGGGTGCGTCAGCAGATTACTTGCCCGATCCAACGATACCTGCAAACTCGACTGATTACGTATCCTCGTACCGAGGATCGATATTGGAGAAGGTTGTTGATTCAGATTCTTTTTTTAATGGAGAGCCGCTTATAATAAGCAACCTCCGAGCGCACGGCGGCGATTCATTTCTTTCGCAATTCACGCATTACTTTGTTCGAAAAATTGATAAAATAGTGCTACTTCCGGTTGTTAACTATCTCCGTCCAATAACGCCCGCGACCAATCCATCCTATATTATTATTATATCGATCAGTCCTAGCACTCGAAATATTGAGGTAGATAACTATCTTTTGAAGGCAATAGCGAATAAGGCTGGCTCAACGCTGTCAAGTCAGATCGAGAGGAAGCTTAATAATATTACCAAGTTTATTAGCTCACTGGCGCGAAATGCAGAGGCGACGCGCAGCATGAAAAGTTTTCTGGGTACCCTTATGCGAGAGCTTGTACCTAGGCATTTCTATTTTCAGCAATCGGTTCTGCTGTGGTGGTCGAATTCCTCACAACGCTATGAGGTCGAATTCAGCAGTTTAGGGTCAAGCGCGGCGGAAACTATCCCTAGGCACGAACTTGATTCTTTATCTGCATTTTGCCTAAACTCCATCTCTGAAACTAACGTATTGTTCTGGCCTTACCATAATCCCGCTCTGGCATCAAGACTGGTGCAGTCAAAAAGCTTCATATGCGCACCGATTAAGAACCGTGCCACCGAAGACAGGCCATACGGCTTTCTTATACTTATTGACAAAATAAGCCCGTTCGCAAAGAACGTTAATCCGAGGTCCTCGATTGTCGATTACTTTGATTGGGAAGATGAATACGTTATGCGCCACACTGAATCCATGATTAGCATGGTTATAGAACTGATGCATTCGGAGGAACGAAGGAAGGCATTAGCCGATCAAATCGCGCATGAAATGGTTATGCCTGCCAATTACATAGTAGGAACAACGGAAGAGTTACTGTACGGCATTGCCAATGATGATCCGTTGGACCGACCGCGTGAGCGCAAGCATTTATCTAACATTCTAACATTCGCGCAGCTGCAAATGGCCCTCTGCAATGGAATCATGATGGGGCTCCAAGATGAAGCGGTTCCACCATGCAAAAAATACGAGCAACCCCGCTTTGTGGATCTTAATCAACTAGCAAAAAAGGTTGCCATATTAACGTTCCCGTTTTGCCAGCGGCAGAAAGTTAAAAATGATAACATTACAGTAGGTCGCGGACTACCTCGACTCTATATCGACCAGACGGCTTTCACTCAAGTCTTCTTGAACCTTCTTACCAACAGCATAAAATATAAGGGATCGTTGCTGTATGAACAGTTCCAAGTAAAGATTTCATGCGATTCGGCAGCTTGGCACGAAATGCCTGACGTAGTCCGCATGAAGTTCTATGGCGGATGGAGATCGTTTTCAACGCTCGATAAAGTCAGATCCATGAATAGAGGTTACAGCATTACAATCGAGGACTGGGGTGTTGGCGTCAAATATGGTTACGAATGGCAAATATTCCAGCGGCATTTCCGGGTACCGGGAATAGAAAAAATTGAAGTTAGAGGGGCAGGATTGGGCTTAGCAATTGTGCGTCGCATTGTCGCTGATCATTTCGGTGCAATATGGCTTGATAAAAGGCGTGATCCGACTACGATTGCGATCTACTTGCCCGCTAAACTTGAAACGCCGGCGTACACTCTTGATCCTCGATGGCTAGGGGAACGCGAAACATGAGGATTGTGTGGCTAGACGATGACGGTGAGCTGCTTGAAAACGCGGTTGTAGCCTTGAGAAGAGCGGGCTACGTTGTTGACATGCTTACCAATGTTGGTGACGCATGGAAGTTCTTGGAAGAAAACGCGCCGACGATTGATGGGCTCATTCTCGATATTATGATGGCTACCGGCGAATTGTTGAGTGAAGAGAATACAAATGGGGGAATGCGTGCCGGAGCGGTGTTTTTGCGCAAGTTTTTGCAGAATAGTGCGACGTCTGGGATAAAGGTGTTTGTCTACACTATTGTGGAGGATGAGGCGGTGCGGACGGCCGTTTCGGATTTGAAAATAAAATATTTTCGGAAACAGAGTTATCCAGGGCAGGCCATCGTACAGCTTGTCAGGGAGGAGTTTGGTGAGGTGCCAAAATGAGTGTCGAAGGTAGAATTCTCGGAGGTTTTCTCGTCGGGACAAACGCACTTCTGTTGACCTTATTATTTCTTGCGTCACAGAGCGTGCTCGATGCCGGTCAGCTTTTAAATTTTATCGGCGTTCTGGTGTCCGTATTCTCTTTCTCAGCAGGAGCTTATTTTGCCTTGTTGGCCGTGACAGCTTACGGCCACGCTCGGAGCGTCGAGCTACTCGCTACGGAAGCACAAGCGAAAGACCAGAAGATCGATAAATATTTAAATCGGTTTAGCGATCTTACGCATCGTGCTCAAGAAGATGGACGTTGCTATTTGCGCTTTATGACCGAGTCGGTAGAGGTGATTGCTGAGCACATGGCCAGTTTAGATCGCGGTAAAGCCGTTCAATTTAATAGCCGTCTTTTTCAATTGCGGTGTCGCTGGTGTTTTTTGTTAGAGGACGATGTTCAACGCAAGATGGACCGGGCGCGGGATTTGATAGCGTTAGGCGACCAAAAGGACCTAGAGCGGGTTCTTGAATTTTTGAATGTCGCGCAGCATTCTGACGCGCCCGCGCTGATTGAACGCATTAAGGTGCGCATGAGGGACGTCACCTAAACTGATCACATAGGCACAAGGCTGTGCGATGAAATATTCGGCTCGATCGGCACACGGCGGTCGAGGCCGGTGGCGGCCTCGAAGATGGCGGCGGCCGAGATCATCCCTGCCTCCCCGCGCGGCGGTCCCACGAGTTGCAGCCCGACCGGCCGGCCGACCTGATCGAAGCCGCAGGGGAGCACCAGCGACGGCGTGCCCATCAGCGTCGGAATGGCCGTGACCAGCGATCCGCCGAGGTAGTTGTCGAGCGGCTTGCCGTCGATCGTGGCCGGCATCCTGCGCATGACGTCGAACGCGGGAGTCGAGGCGCCGGGCAGCACCAGCAGGTCGTAGGTCTCGTAGAAGGCCGCGACACGCCGGTAGAATGCGGCCCGTTCCCGGTCGGCCCAGGCGATGCGGCTAGGCGTGGCCTTCAAGCCTTCCTCGGTGTTCCAGACGATGTCGGCTTTGATCTTGTCGCGGTGCTCGGCGAGCATCAGCTCCCGGTCAACGACGTAGGACTGAGCGCGCAGCACCATGAACGCTTCGGCGATGCGCCCCGGATCCGGGTGCGCCTCCTCCACGATCGCGCCCATTGCCTCGAAATGTCGGAGCGAGGCGCGGCAGATGTCGCGCGTCTCGCGGTCGACGGGAAAGGCGCCACCGAAGTCGGCCGTCCAGGCGACGCGGCGCGGGGCCACGGGGGCCACGGCAGCAGTCAGGAACGAGGTCGCAGGCGCGTCGAACGTCAGCGGATCGCGCGGGCAGAAGCCGGCCATCGCGTCGAAGAAGAGGGCGAGGTCGGGCACGTTGCGCGCCATCGGTCCCTGCACCGAGAGCGGCGCATAGAGGTTGTTCGACGTGCCGCGCGTCACGCGTCCGGGCGAAGGCCGCAATCCCACCACCGAGCAGTAGCTGGCCGGTCGTCGCAGCGAGCCCGCGTGGTCGGAGCCGTGCGCCAGCCACACTTCGCCGGCAGCCAGGGCCGCCGCGCCGCCGCCGGTCGAGCCTCCGGGTGTCAGCGCCGTGTTCCACGGGTTGGCCGTGCGCCCGAGCACCTCGTTGAAGGTCGAGCCGCCGGACGCGAACTCCGGC
>JBFWQN010000056.1:0-15887 GCA_050249405.1 Hyphomicrobiaceae bacterium
GCTGAATCGAGGCACTGACGAGGAAGAACAGAGTGATTGCCGACGCCACATCGGCGATTGGCCAACCATGCGCCGCTGTCACGGCTTGCAGATAGACGCTCGCCCCGAACAGGCCCAGTGCCCAGGTTACGGCTGCAATCACGAAGCAAGCCGCGACCACACGCCATCCGTAGAAGACGCCACGGTGAACCACCGCATCTGCCATCGCGGTCTCCTTTCGCGGCTACTTGGCCCTGACCGGCGGTGGGCTCGAGATCTGCGGCACCAGCCGGCTCGCGATGTCGTCGGTAGCACCGGTCGCCATCAGATAGCCGAGCGCAACGACGATCAGCACGAGCGCGAACCAGAAGATCGGCCGGTTGCGGCGCCACAAAACCGCCCACGCTGCGACGACGAGAGGAATGCCGAGGATCAGAGCGCCGGCAAGCTTCGGTGTGAGCATCGAGTTCCCTCGTTTTCGATCACAGCGCCGACGGGTCCGGCACATGGTCCGAGACCCGTCGTCGGCTGCGAGCGGGCGTCTCATAACGCCCCGCGGCAGCGTGCTTTTTTCACCAATTCAGCTAACCCGGTCGCAAGTCACCCCCGCGTAGTCTCGGGTCTCGTCCAATGGGGTGGCGCGATGTTGAAACGAGCCGAGAGTCTGCGCAAGGCACCGAGCATCCGCTATCGCTGCCCCGGCTGCAGCAGCAAGCATGCAGGCTTCCCGGCGCTCGCCTACGGGTTGCCGGACGCCATCTTCGCACTCACACCCGAGGAGCGGGCCGACCGCGCCGACGTCTCGACCGACCTGTGCGTGATGGACGGCGCGAGGTTTTTCATCCGCTGCGTCTTGAGCCTGCCGGTGCACGGTTACGAGCAGAGCTTCGATTTCGGCCCGTGGGTCGAGGTCGAAGCTGCGGATTTTGCGCGCTACGCCGTGCACTTCGTCGCGCCGCCCGGATCCGTCCGCACACTACCCGGCGCCCTCGCCAACGACCTCCCCCTGTTCGTGGGCACCGATGGCCTGCCCTGTGTCCTGGCCTACGGCATGGACCCCGACGACCGTCCCCATGTCACCATCGTCGATGCCGACCATCCTCTGGCGCGACAGCAGCGGTCCGGTGTGCCGCTCTCGCGCGCAACGGAGCTCGTCTCGACCATGAAAGGCTTCGTAATGCTGATGGAGTGACGGCGTCGTACCGGGGCGCGCCTCACTGCGTCGATCGCACGACGATCTCGAGATGGCGGAGCTGAGGGTAGAGGTGCTTGAGGCCTTGCCCCAGGCCCCACAACATCACCGTCAACAGGATCAGCGCCGGTATCGCCGCGATCACCGCCTTCATGAAAAACAGCGTCAGGTGCAGGAACGGCAGCTTGAGCCGCGTCACCGTCACCGTGCCGTCGCCTGCGTAGTCGTAGGCATAGACCGGCATCGCTGCCCCTTGCTGTGGCCCCGCCCCGTAGCCGTCTTCGATGGGAGGCAGCTCGCGCTCCCGCATCTCCCGCTCACGGGCCTCGCGCTCGCGGCGGAGCGTACGCGGAAGGTCGTCGTCATCGGCGAAGCGGGGCTCGGCCATGGGTCTCTCCGGGGCGCTTCTCGTAACGCTGGGGCAATAGCCCGAAGGCGGCAACGCTCGGGAGCGTGCACCGCGCGGATGACAGCGCTTGAACGGTCGTCATATCGTGGCTGAGCATTATGACGACAATCGGGTCTCAGCCGCCGCATGGCTGACGAGGAATGACACCGTGTCCGGTTTTTGCACAGCTCGTCTGATCGCCGTCGCATACGCAGTCGGGCGTGGCCAGCCCTTGCGGCAGCAGCCGATTGCTCGCAATAGAGGCGGGCCGGCAGAAGCCGGATTGCCGCTGCGTGGAGAGCCCGAGCGATGGACCTGAAGAGCCTCGTCCGTACCATTCCGGATTACCCGAAGCCGGGCATCATGTTCCGGGACGTGACAACGCTCATGGCCGACGCTCAGGGCTTCAAGGCGGCCATCGCCCGCCTCGCCGAGCCATACCGCACCGAGCCGGTGGACCTTGTCGCCGGGATCGAGGCGCGCGGGTTCATCCTGGCGGGCGCCATCGCCGACCGTCTGGGCTGTGGCTTCGTGCCGATCCGCAAGAAGGGCAAGCTGCCGTGGCGGACGATTCGCGAGGAGTACGCGCTCGAGTACGGCACCGATGTCGTCGAGATGCACGAGGACGCGCTGGCCCGTGGCCACCGCGTTGTGCTGGTCGACGACCTGATCGCGACGGGCGGAACGGCGGGCGCCGCGATCAAGCTCATTCGCCGGCTCGGCGGCAACATACTGGGCGCCGCCTTCATCATCGACCTTCCGGAGCTCGGTGGCAGCAAGCTGATCGAGGCTGAAGGCGTGAGCGTGCACGCACTCATGGCCTTCGAGGGGCATTGAGCACCGGCTCGGCAGCGCATCTGGCGCATGGCGCTCCGCCGCTGCTACCGTCTCCGCCATCCCGGCGCCCCGCCAGAGGACGCTACCGACAAAGGAAATCGCATGGCCCGCGTTCCCATCCTGAAATCCCCCGATGAGCTGACCGGCGAGGCGCGCCGCATCGCAGAGAGGATCGTCGACACCCGCAAGTCGCTGGAAGGCCCGTTCTCCGTGTGGATGCATGCGCCCGAGTGGGCCGAAAGGGTCGCTCACCTGGGCACGCTCGTACGTTTCGAAGGCACGCTCGACCTACGCATCCGCACGCTCGCGGCCCTGGTCGTCGGCCGGCACTTCCAGGCCCAATATGTGTGGGGCATCCAGGGCGTGATCGGCGCCGACCGCAACATTCCTCGCACGACGATCGACGCCATCCGCGACGACCGCTCCGACGGCATTCCGGCAGAGGACCTGCAGATCATCGACTTCACACGGCAGCTTCTGCGCAAGAACCGCGTGGACGAGCCGCTCGCGCAGGCCGTCTTGTCCCGGCTGGGACCCGACCGATATGTGCAGCTGACGACGTGCATCGGCTACTACGCGATGCTGGCCATGACCGTGAACGGGGCCGAGCTTCCACCGAACCCGAAGCACGAGGCCCTCGAGGTCTGAGAATTGCCGGCGGGTCGCTCGCAGCGTGACCCCCGCAATATCCTCGCGGCTTGCGCCGGCAGCCGGCATAGCGACGAGTCTGGAGCGCACCCATGAACATCGGCGGCCGCCACTATCGCACCATCTGGCTCGCGGCGGACGGCTGGTCCGTCGAGGTGATCGATCAGACCCGCGTTCCGCACCGTTTCGAGACTCTCGTGCTCCGCTCGGTCGAGGACGCCGCCCGCGCCATCAAGACGATGCAGGTGCGCGGCGCGCCGCTGATCGGCGCCACGGCGGCCTACGGCATGGCACTCGCCATGCGGGCGGATGCCACCGATGCGAGCCTCGAGCGCAACGTCGCCTTTCTCGGTGCGCAGCGCCCAACCGCCGTCAACCTCCGCTGGGCGCTGGACGAGATGCGCCGGGTGCTGGCTCCTCTCGCGCAATCCGACCGCGCCACAGCAGCCTATGCACGTGCCGCCGAAATCTGTGACGAGGACGTGGAGACCTGCCGCAGCATCGGCGAGAGCGGCCTCGCGCTGATCCGCAAGGCATCTGCCGCCAAGCGGTCCGGCGAGCCCGTCAACATCCTCACGCATTGCAATGCCGGATGGCTCGCCTGCGTCGACTGGGGTACGGCCACCGCGCCGATCTACATGGCGCACGATGCCGGCATATCGGTCCATGTCTGGGTGGACGAGACCCGCCCGCGCAACCAGGGTGCCTCGCTCACGGCCTTCGAGCTCGGCGCCCACGGCGTGCCCCATACCATCGTCGCCGACAACGCTGGCGGGCATTACATGCAGCACGGCAAGGTCGATCTCGTGATCGTCGGCACCGACCGCGTCACCCGCAACGGCGACGTCGCCAACAAGATCGGCACCTACCTGAAGGCCCTCGCGGCCAAGGACAACGGCGTGCCGTTCTACGTGGCGCTGCCCCACACCACCATCGACTGGCGCCTCGACGATGGCATGCGGATCGAGATCGAGGAGCGCTCGGCCGACGAGGTCTTGCGCATGACGGGGCGCCTGCCCGACGGCTCGGTGGCGACCGTCGACATCGCGGCACCGGGCTCTCCGGCCGCCAATCCCGCCTTCGACGTGACGCCCGCGCGGCTGGTGACAGGCTTCGTCACCGAGCGGGGCGTCTGTCCGGCCAGCGAGGCTGGGCTGCTGGGGCTTTATCCGGAGGCGCGGGGGGTGGGCTGACCGGACGGCGGCCCTCGGTCACCAAACCTGGAGGCATCCATGACGACTTCCGCCTCTGTCCTGCTCGTCGTCGACGTGCAGAACGATTTCTGTCCGGGCGGCGCGCTCGCGGTGGCCGACGGTGACGCCGTCGTGCCGCTCGTCAACGCACTGGCGCGGCGCTTCGAGAACGTCGTGCTGACCCAGGACTGGCATCCGCCGAGCCACATCTCGTTCGCCTCGTCGCATGCCGGCAAGCAGCCTTTCGAGCTGATCGAGCTGCCGTACGGCCCGCAGGTGCTCTGGCCCGATCACTGCGTGCAGGAGACGCGAGGAGCTGCATTCCACGCCGGGCTCGACATTCCCCATGCTCAGATGATCGTGCGCAAGGGCTATCGCCGCGGCGTCGACAGCTACTCGGGCTTTATCGAGGCCGACCGGATCACGCCGACCGGGCTCGGCGGCTACCTGAAGGAGCGCGGCCTGTCGCACGTGGTCATCGCCGGCCTCGCCACCGATTTCTGCGTCGCCTGGACGGCTCTCGATGCCCGGCGGTCGGGCTTCGAGGCAACCGTGATCGAGGACGCCTGCCGCGGCATCGACGCCCCGACTGTGCCCGGCGGCACGCTGGCAAAGGCGTGGGCCGACATGGCCGTGGCCGGGGTGAGGCGGATGGTCAGCTCCGACCTCTGACCAGCGCCGTGAGCAGCCGGCCGGGAGGCGCGACCTCCCGACTGGCTTGCTACCGTCAGTTCGCCCGGACCGCTGACCACGTGTCGTCCAGGGACGCACGCATGCGGCGGTGCATCTCGACGATCTCGGCCTCGGTGATGACGAGCGGCGGCGAGAACGCGATGCGGTTGCCGATGAAGCGCAGCAGCAGCCCGTGCTTCTTCGCGTTCGCCGCGAGCGTCGTCATCACGCCGGCCTCGGCCGGGTAGATCTCGCGCGTGGCCTTGTCCTTCACCACCTCGAGCGCACCGATGAGGCCCGTCCCCGTCGCCTCGCCGATCAGCGGATGCTCGCCGAGCGACTTCAGCCCGCCGAGGAACGCCGGCTCCACGCTTTTGATGTGCCCGATCAGATCCATCTCGTCGTAGATCTTGAGCGTCTCGAGCGCGACGGCAGTCGTCACCGGATGGCCGGCGTACGTGTAGCCGTGGGCGAGATGGCCCACCTTGTCGCTCTCGATCATCAGCGCCTGGAACACGCGCTCGTTCATCAGCAGCGCCGAGATCGGCTGCAGGCCGGCCGACAGCGCCTTGGCGCAGGAGATCATGTCCGGCTTCAGATCGTAGGTCTGGCTGCCCCACATGCTGCCCGTACGCCCGAAGCCGCAGATCACCTCGTCCGCGACGAACAGGATGTCGTACTTCTTCAGAACCGCCTGGATCTTGGCGAAATAGCCCTTCGGCGGCAGCACGGCGCCACCCGCCCCCATCACCGGCTCGGCCCAGAACGCCGCGACGGTCTCGGGCCCCTCGGCGACGATCATCGCCTCGAGCGCGTCGGCCATCCGCTGCGAGAACTGCTCCTCGGTCTCGCCAGGAAGCTGGTTGCGGTAGTAGTGCGGAAACTCGGTGTGCCGGAAGGCATCGAACGGCAGCCCCGACTCCTGATGCATGTCCGGCTTGCCGGAGATGGAGGCCGAGGCGCAGGTCGAGCCGTGGTAGCCCATCTTGCGGCCGATGATCTTGCGCCGCTCGGGCTTGCCCATCGCGTGCCAGTAGTACCAGGCGACCTTCACAGCCGTGTCGTTGGCCTCCGAGCCGGAGCACTGGAAGAACACCTTGGACATCGGCACCGGCGCCATCTCCAGCAGCTTCGCCGCCAGCTCGATCGCCGTCTCGTTCGAGGCGTGCCGGTAGATGTGGTAGTAGCCGACCTTGGTCATCTGCTCGTAGGCGACGCGGGCCAGCCGCTCGACGCCGAAGCCGAGCGAGGCGCACCACAGGCCCGCGGCCGCCTCCAGGAACTCGCGCCCCTCCTCGTCGTAGACGAAGATGCCCTTGCCCTTGGTGATGATGGTCGGGCCCGTCTCGAGATGTGCGCGCAGGTTCGACTGCGGATGGACGAGGCTCGCGACGTCGAGCGCGTGCAGACTGTTCGGGATCTGGGACATGGGGCGCAGGGCTCCTCTCTGGCAGCGACGGACCGGCCGGCGGCCCCGCAGGATAGCCCAGCGCCACCAGGAACGCGCAACGGGAAACCGCAGGCGTGCTGACGGATCGAGCGGCAGGCCGGTGCCCCGGACGGCCTCCGCCGGCAGGGCCAAAGCCCGGCAACCCGCTGCTCATAAGGTATCGCGCCGCTGACGAACCGATTTCGGATGGTCCGAACCCGGGGCGCACTGCAGCGTAGCGAATAATAGAGCCAACATTTCGCGATCCGAGATTGACTGCAGAGAGCTCTCACACCAGAGGTAGACGCGCGACTCCGGCGCACTTAAGCTTGCCTTAAGGTTGCTCACATACAACTTGCGCTCAAATGACCCCACTCACTAGTCACGAGCCTATCCCGAGCCCTCACTACAAGCATGCACCGATTACCGAGTGCATCATTGAACTGCGCGTGGCGGAGGGGATATCGCAATCGGAGATCGACAGCATCGCGAGCCGCCTGCAGGTCGTGCATCCTACGTTTGCCGATGTCATGGCCGCCGAGCTGACGATCGACACCGCGACGGGGGCAGTGACGGGGCCACCAGCATCGTCACCTCGCGGCAAGCGCATGGTCAGCGAGGACGGTGCCAACGTGGTACTGCTAACTTCGAATTTTTTGACAACGGCGCGGCTTCCGCCATATCCGAGGTGGGAAGCGCTGTTCGATCGCGCGCGTGAGAACTGGAATGAATGGCTGGCAGTTGCAGGCCATCGCCAACTCTCCCGTGTCGGGGTGCGCTACATCAACCGAATTGACATTCCGGTATCGGAGAGCGGCACGGTCGACTTGAGTGAATATCTAACCTTCCAGCCGGACACCAAAGCTTTGCAGCTTCCAGTCGCCAACTTCTTCGCGCAGGCCACCTTGGGCATCACGTGGAAAAAACCCTGGCTCGTCAATATCGCAACAGCGACCAGTCCAGTGTCTGTGCCCAATGCGGTTTCGATTCTTCTCGATATCGACGTACACCGTCTTAGCGGATTGCCAGCAGCAAGCGATGATCCATGGCCAATGATCGCCGAGGCCCGCGAGATTAAGAACGATATTTTTCAGCGTGCCCTCACCGACAAAGCTAAGGGGCTTTTCGACCAATGACCCAACTCGCCATTGCACTCGCTCCACAGCCAAGCTTCTTGTCGTGGTTCGCAGCGCCGACGGACGATGCCGAGGCCCTGCGCAAGCTCGCACGGAAAGCAAAGGATGTTGGAGCAATCAGCCCCGAGTTGAAGCCCATAACTGTCGTGCTGGATACTGCACAACAGTTGGCCTTGGCGCGTGCGCATGCAAAAGAGGATGCCCGCAGGTTCACGATGCTGTTCGAGCCGGACTGGTTGACGGGACTGTCTCGGCAGATCGATGCCGTGCTTGATCCGGACGAATGGATTGAAGGGGACAAGCCGCTATCACGGGAGAGTTTCAACACCCTGCTTTTGGTTCTCATGCGTCTGCGGCAGTACCGTCGCCCTGGTCTCGGATTGACAGACGACGGCAACGCCGTGGCAACGTGGTCGCGATCGGCGACAGATCGCCTGATCGTCGAGTGTCTGCCCAACGGTCGTGTACGCTGGATCGCGACGACTCCAGTGGCTGGCATCAACGAATCGGGTACGATGGAAACAACACCGGACAGGCTCTTGATGACCTTAGCCGCGTTCACCCCCGATCATTGGCTAAAGCATGAGCGGCAATGAACTCCCAGATCTTCACCATATAATGCGGTTTGTGCCAAAGAAGCACTTGATCAAAGATGAGGACGGTAAGCTGACGGGAGGCATCCGCCCCGAAGCTTTTCAGCTTAAGCCGAAAGACGAGGGGCGTCTGTCGGTGACGTGGCTCGAGTATTTCGCAGGTGGTTACACTGAGCAGAGTGTGGCTGCGGTCAAGGCGCTGCGGGCCTCGCTGACTATCAAACCGAACGATGGTTTTGCAGTTGGTCAGATCGCCCGCATCAAAGCGCGTTGCCAATCGCGTCGGCATCAGGTGCGTGTGGTTCATGCTTCTGTAGACAGCAACAAGGCGCATGCCGAGGTGTTACATCTACCTGCGGAAGAGATGATTCTCCTGGAAGAGCTGGCGACGCAAGAATGGTCGAAATTGGTGCTCAATTCAACAGTGGAAGCAGGCGCTATATCCGCGCCAGATGTTGCCGCGTATCAGCTTCCCCAATAATGCCTTGAAGCCTGATTGCGAATGCGAGGCAAACAGAAATTGGCAGCGTTAACCATTAAAGGCGCAATGCGACCGACCAGCGCAATGTCCGCAGCCGGGGAAGCAAGAGGCCTCAGGTGGGCTAACAGTCTCGGCAGCTACTGGCCTATAACGCCGAGCACCCGCTTTCCGTTCTCGGTTGTTCCTCTGCCGTGACCTTGACCGAACGATAGAGCCCGGCTCCGCCGCCGGTCAACGTCCCCTCCCTCCGCCTGACGACGATCCTCTTGCCGCTCCCCCGGTCCTGCCCGCCGCCCCACGTCGCCACTGGTCAAGCGGCGAAACTCTCCCTAGCCTCGCGGGCCAGCACGAAACCGGCCCGGAGCATCCCATGCCCAAGCCCTACCTCGACGGCGACGGACGCCGCGCACGCATCGGCATCGTCGTGCCGAGCGTCAACACCGTGATGGAGCCGTGGGCCGCGCGTGTCGTACCCGAGGGCGTAAGCCTGCATTTCTCGCGCATGTTCATTCCGGCCGAGACGACGGCAACATCGCTCATCGAGATGGACCGCACCGAGGGCAAGGCCGCCATCCGGCAGCTCTCCAGCGTCTTTCCCCACGTCGTCGCCTATGGCTGCACGGCCTCGAGCATCGTGCAGGGGCTCGACTACGACGCCCACCTGCGCGCCGAGATCGCCGAGGGCTACGACGTGCCGGCCACCACGGCCGCGCACGCCATCATCACGGGTCTCAAAGCCTTCGGCGCCCGGCGCATCTCCATCGTCTCGCCCTATCCGGCCAAGGTCGACAAGGCCGAGCACGACTATTTCGAGAAGGCGGGCTTCGAGGTGCTGGGCGGCGCCTTCCTCGGCATCTCGGACGGCTTCAAGCTCGCCGAGCCATCCACGGAGACGCTGTTCGACCTCGGCAAGCGGGGCATGGCGGCCAACGCCGATGCTCTGGTGATCTCCTGCCTCAACACGCGCTCGCACACGGTGATCGACCGGCTCGAGCAGGCGCTTGGCAAGCCGGTCGTCACCTCCACGCAGGCGACGCTGTGGCACGCGCTCCGCCTCGCCGGCATCGACGACAGGATCGCCGGATACGGCCGGCTGCTCGCGGCGCACTGACCTAGGAAGGGGTGGGATCGGGAGGGTCTCCCTCCCGATCGGGTGCGGGGCCGAGCCCCGCGCGCGAGGCGATCGGCGGCTAGGCGGATTGCGCCGGCAGCCGTAGTCCCAGCCGCTCGAGCCGCGGCAGCACCTCGGCGACGAAATACGGTATCTCTTTCAGGTAATCCAGGAACGCGACCGAGCACCCGGCGAGCCCCGCCCTCGCCAACTCGGCCATCTCAGCCGCCACGTCGTCGGGCGTGCCGACCATCGGGTAGGCGCCGGGGTAGGCGCCGTCGTATTTCTTGCCGGAGGCGCGCATGAAGCGGTTCTCGAACGGACGCCCCTCCGTCGCCGCCCCGATGCCGACCTTGGTTCCCCGCTGGCGCCGGTAGTAGGCCTGCCCATCGGCGTCGGCGAGCTCCTCCGCGAAGTAGTGGTAGAAGTCCTCGGCCTCTTTCCGCGTCGCGCGGCAGACGACATGGCCCATGACGTAGACGTCGGGCTTGCGGCCGTAGCGCGCCGCATACTCGGCAATGCTCGCGAGAAAGCCCGGCGCCTGCGCGATGTCCGTCATGTTGGTGAAGATGGCGTCCGCCGCCTGCGCCGCGAAATCGCGGCCCTTGGGCGAGAAGCCCGCCGACATCACGATGGGCCGCGGCCGCTGCACCGACACGGGATCGGTCGCGAGCCGCTTCAGATCGAAGAACTCGCCTTTCCAGTCGAACTCGGGCCCGCCCTCGAGCAGCTTCGACCAGACCTGGAACCACTCGAGGCCGTGCTCGTAGCGCTTGTCCTGGTCGATGGTGACGCCGTGGAGGTCGAACTCCTCCTGATTCCAGCCGCACACGATGTTGAGGCCAGCCCGCCCGTGCGTGACGTGGTCGATCGTGGCCAGCGCCTTGGCGCCGAACGCGGGCGTGATCAGCGGCACGTGGATGGTCGAGAACACGCAGACGTGGCGCGTGAGCGCCCCGATGGCCGAGCTGTGCGTCAACGTCTCGTAGGACTTGCCGTAGATGTTGGCCTTGCCCTGGTAGCCCCGCCATTTGGCCACCGGCAGGATGAACTCCATGCGCGCGTCGTCGGCGATGCGGCACATGGCGACGATATCGTCCCAGTTGGCCCGCCACCGCTCGGGCGCCAGGCTCATTGTGAGCCCGCCGTCGCAATTGGCCGAGAACACGCCGAGCTTGAAGCGGTTCGGCCCCAGCATGGGGTTGGTCGGTCTCGGCTCGGGCATGGGCGCGACTCTGGCAGCGTTGAGATCGGCGCGGATGCTAGGCGCGGAGCCCCGGTCGTTCAATGTCGTGCGGGGTCGCGCCGGGCAGAGCCAACAGCGCATCCCGCCGCCCTCAACGCGCGTTCGTCCGCCGGGCGAGCTCGGCTTCCCACGCCAGCGCCTGTGCCACGATCCGGTCGAGGTCGTCGTGATTCGGCACCCAGCCGAGCTGGTCGCGGATCTTGGCCGAGGCCGCCACGATGGCCGCCGGATCGCCCGCGCGACGCGGCGACAGCCGCACGTCCAGAGCCTTGCCCGACACGCGCTTCACGGCATCGATCACCTCGAGCACCGAGTAGCCCTTCGAGTAGCCGCAGTTGAACACGTCCGCCTTGCCGCCGGCGCGCAGGTGCGAAAGCGCCGCCACGTGGGCCCGCGCCAGATCCTTCACGTGGATGAAATCGCGGATGCAGGTGCCGTCGCGCGTCGGGTAGTCGGTGCCGAACACCTCCATGTGGCTCCGCTTGCCGAGCGCCGTCTCGCAGGCGACCTTGATCAGATGCGTGGCCTTCGGCGTCGATTGGCCGGAGCGGCCGGCAGGGTCGGCGCCAGCCACGTTGAAATAGCGGAGCGCCACATAGCGGAAATCGTGCGCGGCGGCCGTATCGCGCAGCATGATCTCCGTCATCAGCTTCGACCAGCCGTAGGGGTTGATTGGCCCGAGCGTCGCCGTCTCCGTCACGGGATTTTCGGCCGGGTTGCCGTAGACGGCCGCCGTCGACGAGAAGATGAGCTGCTTCACGCCGTTGGCCACCGCCGCCGCGATCAGCCCTCGCGACTTCACGGTGTTGTTCTCGTAGTACATGAGCGGATTGGCGACCGACTCGGGCACCACGATCGAGCCGGCGAAATGGATGATCGCCTCGACGGCCTTCTCTTTCAGC
Organism: Hyphomicrobiaceae bacterium; assembly: GCA_050249405.1. Classification (GTDB taxonomy): domain Bacteria; phylum Pseudomonadota; class Alphaproteobacteria; order Rhizobiales; family Hyphomicrobiaceae. The sequence goes on from JBFWQN010000056.1 coordinate 11,808, forward strand.
AACCGGTCGACGAGGCTCACGTCACCGATATCGCCGACCACCAGCTCGGCGGGCTTGGCGACCGCCCACTCGAAGCCGGTCGACAGGTTGTCGAGCACGACGACCGTCTCGCCCGCATCCACCAGCTCGAGCACCATGTGGCTGCCGATGTAGCCGGCGCCGCCCGTCACGAGGATCGTCATGCCACCACTCCCACTGCTCCGGCGCCGGATTACCATCGGCGTATTGGCGAAACATTAACCGCCCCTGTGGCGCTGGCGTACCTGTCTTGCTGCAACGCCGAAACTTCGCTCTCGTGTCCGTACAAAGCCCGGGCTAGGCTCGACTGCCCGGATGAGAGGGAGAGCACTTCGCCCGACTCCCGCTTCCGGCCTGGAGAGGATTGCCTCCCCGGGCGAGAGCCAAGCCTCGCCCTCATTCGCAACTGGAGAACGCCCATGCAGCTCAAAGTCGAGCCCACCCGCCAGAGCGACTGCTCGGATGCCGAGTGGCAGGCCCGCGTCGATCTCGCGGCCGCCCACCGTCTCGCCTACATGCACGGCTTCAGCGAGGGCATCTTCAACCACCTGACGCTGGTCGTTCCCGGCCGCACCGACCGCTACTACCAGATCCCCTTCGGCACGCATTGGTCCGAGGTGTGCGCCTCGACCTTCATGGAGGTCGGCTTCGACGGCAAGGTGAAGCGCGGCTCGGGCGACGTGGAGCGCTCTGCCTACGCCATCCACATGCCGATGCATCGCGCCAACTCGAAGCATTGCGCCGCCGTGTTCCACACGCACATGCCCTACACCAGCGCCCTCACCCGCCTGGAGGATCCCCGCATCAAGGAGATCGGCCAGACCGAGGTGATCTTGATGAACAAGATCGCCTACGACGACCACTACGAGGGCCCGGCCTGGGACCCGTCGGAGGGTGACCGCCTCGCCAAGGTGCTCGGCGACAAGACCATCCTGTTCATGGCCAACCACGGTGTCACGACAGTCGGCGCGACGGTCGCCGAGGCTTATGACCGGCTCTATTACATCGAGCGGGTGGCCCAGGTGCAGATCTTCGCCATGTGGACCGGTCAGCGCCTGAAGCAGATGCCGAAGGAGATCGTCGACCGGACGACCCGCAACAACGGCCAGGACAAGGCCGACGACGCCAAGTTCCCGAAGTACGATCCGCCGCCGGCTGTTCGCCACTTCGATGCCCTGAAGCGCATCCTCGACCGCAAGGAGCCGGACTACAAGGATTGAGGTGGGTCGGGTCTCGCAAATGCACGACACGACCCGTCCTGCGAGCTGATTCCGTAAAGCACACTCGGCGTCATCCCCGCTAGGGCGGGGACCCACGAGCCTGACGAAACGCTCTTGGGTGCCCGCTCCTGCGGGCATGACGTGGCCCTTCTTCTTGCCACGAGCCACACATGTCCATCGCCTCTCTCAAGCCCTTCCTCACCCCCCGCTCGGTCGCCATCCTTGGCGCCAGCCAGGACCCGAACAAGGTCGGCGGGCGGCCGCTGCATTACCTGATGAAGTATGGCTTCGAGGGGCCGGTCTATCCGATCAACCCAGGGCGGCCCGAGGTACAGGGCCTCAAGAGCTACAAGAGCCTGGCCGACCTGCCGGAGGTTCCGGACCTTGCCGTGTGCGTCGTGGCCGGCGATCAGGCTGTCACGGCAGTCGAGGACGCGGCCAGCAAGGGCGTGAAAGCCCTCATCTGCATCACTTCGGGGTTCGGCGAGACGTCCGACCCGGAAGGTGCGGTCAAGCAGAGGCGCATGGTCGACGCCGCCCGCGCCGCTGGCATGCGCATGGTCGGCCCCAACACGCAGGGCCTCGCCAACTTCTCCAACGGCTGCGTCGCCAGCTTCTCGACGCTCTTCACCACGCTGCAGTGCAAGGACGGCCCCATCGCGATGGTGAGCCAATCCGGCGCCATGAGCTCGATCCCGATCGGTCTCCTCGCCGAGAAGGGGCTCGGCGTCCGTTACTCGATCGCCACCGGCAACGACGCCGACGTCAACGTGCTCGAGATGGCGTGCGCCGCCGCATCCGATCCGGACATCAAGTTGCTTCTGCTCTACCTCGAAGGCATGCCGCGGCCCGACCTGCTGGCCATGCTGGCCTCCACCGCGCACAGGAACGGCGTCATGGTGGTGGCGCTGAAGTCCGGCCGCACGGATGCAGGAGCGCGCGCCGCCGCCTCGCACACCGGCGCGCTCGCCAACGAGGACCGCGTGGTCGATGCCGCCTTCAAGCGCGTCGGCATCTACCGGGTCGAGAGCACGGCGCAGCTTGTCTCGTGCGCCGAGATGTACCTCAAGGGCTGGAAGCCCAAGGGCCGCCGCTTCGTCACCATATCGGGGTCCGGCGCCACAGGCGTGATGTCGGCCGACCATGCCTCGATGGCAGGGCTCGAGGTCGTGCGCTTCGACCCGCCGACCAGGAAGGCCCTCGACGCTATCCTGCCGAGCTTCGCCTCGGCCGCAAACCCGATCGATCTCACCGCCGCGCTCCTGACCAACAACAGCCTGCTCGGCCAGATCCTGCCCGTCATCGCCAAGGCCGACGCCGCGGACCTGTTCAAGGTGGACATGCCGATCGCGGGTCCCGGCTACGACATGCCGGGCTTCGCGCGCGACATCGCCAACTTCAGCAAGGAGACGGGCCGCCCGGTCGTCGTTGCCGGCTGGCAGGGCGACATCCCCTCGACGTTCCGCAATGCCGGCGTGCCGGTGTTCCCGCTCGAGGCTGAGGCGATCCAGGGCCTCGCCCAGCTCGTCGCGCACCATGAGCTGGTCGATCGCGCCAAGGCCCGGCCGTTGCCGCCCTGGCAGGCCTTCGATCCTTCGGGTGCCGGTCGCAGTGAGGCCACCCTCAACGAGGCCGACAGCCTCGCGACGCTTGCCGGGGCTGGCCTGCCCGTCGTGCCACACCATTTGTGCACCACGGCTGCCGAGGCCGCCACGGCGTGGCGCAACCTGGGCGGCACGGTGGCCGTGAAAGGCTGCTCCGCCGATCTGCCGCACAAATCGGAGTACGGCCTCGTTCGTCTCGGGCTCGACGACGAGGATGCCATCCGCGCGGCCTTCCGCGACATGCAGCAGGCAGTCGAGAAGGCCAACGCCCGCTTCGACGGCGTCATCGTGGCGCGGATGGTGAAAGGGCGCCGCGAGATGCTGATCGGCGCGCACCGCGACCCGTTCTTCGGGCCGGTGATCGCGGTCGGCGAGGGCGGCAAGTACGTGGAGGCCATGCCGGACATCGCGCTGCTGCTGCCGCCTTTCACGAAGGACGACGTGCTGCGTGCGCTGGCGGGCCTGAGGTGCGGCCGGGTGCTCGACGGCGTGCGCGGCGAGCCGCCGATGGACACGGAGGCGCTGGCGGATGCGGCCGTCAAAGTGGCCGATCTGATGCTGCGCGATTCCGGCATCGCGAGCCTCGACATGAACCCGGTGATGATCGCGGACAAGGGCCGTGGCGTGGCGCTCGTCGACGCCGTGGTCGTGCGTTACGTGGATTGAGGCACAGCTCCGGGGCGGCGGCGACCTTCGGCGCAGGCCCCAATCTACTCGACGGTCGGAATGTTCCGATAGATCTCCGCCAATGGTAGCGCGATGGCCCGCTTTCTGAGCGGAATCGACTGGTCTCGCCCGGCGATTCTGACCGGCATTGCCGGGAACCTGCCCGTCTCAGGATCGCGCTCCCACAGCCAGCAGAGGGCCGCGTCCTGGCTCGCGACGACATAGGCCTCGAGCGTAGCGATCGACGAGTACTCGACTGGCTTTGCCAGCATGTCGGTGTCGACCGAGGATGGCGACAGCACCTCGAACAGCAGGATTGCATTCTCGGAGCGGCGGACATCGAGCTTGCCTGCGAGAGGCTCCACGAGCACATCAGGAAAGCGAACGAAAGTCACGTCCTCGACCCCGAAGTCGGACGTGACGATCCTCCAGACGTCGCGGTCGAGGCGCGCGCCGAGCGCAAAAACGATATTCGAGACGATGCTGGCGTGCCCGCGCGTCACGTTCGTCATCTGCACGACGCGGCCCTCCTTCCACTCGTGTTTCCGGTCCTGGCCGAGCAGCCAGCGATT
>JBFWQN010000057.1:0-15610 GCA_050249405.1 Hyphomicrobiaceae bacterium
CGAGACAAAGACGCCGGATGCCTTCTGGCCATTCCAGATCTGCTACGTGATGATGGCCTCGCCGAAGCAGTGGGAGGCGACGGGCAAGGACTGGACCAAGTTTGCCGCCGCGCCATCGGGCACGGGGCCGTGGAAGCTCACCACGCTCAAATCGCGTGAGCTCGCCGAATTGGCGCCTTACAAGGAGCACTGGGACAAGACCCGCGTTCCGAAGCTCGACAAGCTGACGCTGGTGCCGATGCCCGACCCCTCGGCCCGCACCGCGGCATTGCTCTCCGGCCAGGTCGACTGGATCGAGGCGCCATCGCCTGACGCCATGAAGCGCATCAAGTCTTCCGGCTATGGCATCGTCTCCAACATTTACCCGCATATCTGGTCCTGGCACTTGAATATGGTGGAGGGATCGCCTTGGACCGACATCCGTGTCCGCAAGGCGGCCAATCTCGCCATCGACCGTAAGGGTGTCGTCGAGCTGCTCGGCGGCTACGCCCTCGAGGCGAGCGGTCACGTTCCGAAGTCCGACCCCTGGTATGGAACGCCGGCGTTTGCCATCAAGACCGACCTCGAGGCCGCCAAGAAGCTCATGACAGAGGCGGGCTACAGCGCGTCCAAGCCCGCCAAGATCAAGATGCTGATATCGGCGTCGGGCTCTGGCCAGATGCTGCCGCTGCAGATGAACGAGTATATCCAGCAGAACCTCAAGGAGGCCTTCATCGACGTCGAGTTCGAGGTCGTGGAGTGGCAGGCCCTGCTCAATCTCTGGCGCGCGGGAGGCAAGTCACCGCAGATCAAGGGCGCGCACGGCGTCAACGTCTCCTACACGACGCAGGACCCGTTCAATGCCATGACGCGCTTCCTGCGATCCGACCTGCACGCGCCGAAGGGCGTCAACTTCGGCTTCTACTCGGACCCGGAGATGGACAAGCTGCTCGCCGCCGCTCAGGCCGCCTTCGATCCGAAGGATCGCGACGCGGCGCTTGCCAAGGTGCACACCAAGATGGTCGACGATGCCCTTTTCGTATGGGTCGTCCACGACGTGGCCCCGCGGGCTTTGTCGCCGAAGGTCAAGGGCTTCGTGCAGGTGCGCAATTGGTTCCAGAGCCTGTCTCCCGTCTACATGGAGAAGTGACCGGCGCTATCGGCGGGGCGACCATCTCGCCCCCGCCGGTAGAGTTTCCGCCGTGCCGCTCCAGCCGGCTTGGAGCGGCGCACGAGCGCCGGCCACAAGAGGGCGGGCCACGCCAGAACGGGGAGTGAGGCTGACGTGCTCCGATACGTGTTGATGCGACTGTTATACACCATCCCGATTGCGCTCGGCGTGACCATCTTCGTCTTCGCGCTCATCCATCTCTCCGGCGATCCGCTCAACGCGATCGTCGCGCCCGACGCGACGGCGGACATGGTGGCGCAGCTCAGGAAAGCCTACGGTTTCGACCGGCCGTTGCCAGTGCAGTATCTGATCTGGCTCGGCAAGGCCGCGCAGGGCGACCTCGGCCGCTCGATCGTCAACAGCCGGCCAGTGCTCGAGACGTTGCTCGCGGCAGTGCCGAACACGCTGATGCTGGCTCTTTGTGCGACCTTCCTCGGCTTCGCCTTCGGTTGCCTTCTCGGAGGCATCGCCGGCTACTACCAGGGCAGCCTGGTCGATAAGCTCGCAACCGGCTTCGGCATCGCCGGCGTGTCGGTTCCGCACTACTGGCTCGGCATGGTGCTGGTCATCATTTTCGCGGTGAACCTGCAGTGGCTACCGGCGACCGGCATGGGCGCCGGAGGATCCTCCTCTTGGGTTTGGGATTGGCCGCACATCAAGCATCTCATTCTTCCCGCCGTGACACTCTCGGTCATTCCCTGCGGGATCATCACGCGCACCGTGCGCTCCACCGTCGCCGAGATCCTGAGCCAGGAGTTCGTGCAGGCGCTCCGCGCCAAAGGCCTGTTCCACGGGCAGGTCATGCGGCACGTCGCGCGCAATGCCGCTCCCACAGTGCTCGCCGTGATGGGGCTGCAGCTGGGCTACCTGCTCGGCGGCTCGATCCTGGTCGAGACGGTCTTCAATTGGCCAGGCACCGGTTATCTCCTCAACGACGCGATCTTCCGGCGCGACATCCCGATGCTGCAAGGCACGATCCTGCTGCTCGCGATGTTCTTCGTCGCTCTCAACCTGATGGTGGACATCCTGCAGACGTGGGTCGACCCGCGCATGCGGCGGAGCTGAGCCCATGAACCTGCATACGCCCGCCGCACCGGCGACCATCGACATCGCGCAGTCGATCGCCAACTCGCCCGGCTATTGGACGACGGTCCTCGCTCGCCTGTCGCGCGACAAGGTCACACTGCTGTTCGGCCTCATCCTGGTGTCGATCGTGCTGCTGGCCATCTTCGCGCCGCTGATCGCGCCGATGGATCCCTACAAGGCCAACATCGTTCGAAGGCTGAAGGACATCGGCTATCCGGGGCATCCCCTCGGCACCGATCAGACGGGGCGCGACATGCTCTCCCGTCTCATCTATGGCGGGCGGCTGTCGCTGTTCATGGGCGTAGTGCCCGTCATCAACGCGCTCATGATCGGAGGCCTGCTCGGCGTCCTTGCGGGCTATGCGGGCGGCGCCGTCAATATGGTGATCATGCGCACGATGGATATATTCTACGCGTTTCCTTCGGTGCTGCTGGCAATCGCCATCTCGGGCGCACTCGGCGCCGGTATCGGCAACGCGATCCTGTCGCTGTCGATCGTCTTCATACCGCCGATCGCGCGCGTCGCCGAGACGGTGACGACTCAGGTTCGCACGCTCGACTACGTGGAGGCCGCCCGCGCCTCGGGCGCCTCGTCGCTGCGCATCATCCGGGTGCATGTTCTGTCGAACGTGCTCGGTGCCATTTTCGTCTATGCGACGGGCCTCATCTCGGTGTCGATCATTCTGGCCTCGGGTCTGTCGTTCCTGGGGCTCGGCACCAAGCCGCCGGAGCCCGAATGGGGGCTGATGCTCAACGAGCTGCGCCAGGCGATCTACGTGAACCCCTACGTGGCCGCACTTCCCGGCGCCATGATCTTCCTCACCTCGCTGTCCTTCAATCTGATCTCGGACGGCCTGCGCTCGGCGATGGACCTCAAGTCATGACGGCACTCGCGGCGAAGCTGGACGCGGCCTTGGCACCGGCGACAGCGCCTCCTCTGCTGACCGTGCGGGGCCTGGCCAAGCATTTCCCCGTCGGCCGCACGCTGCTCGGCGGCGGGGCGCTCGTCAGGGCGGTCGACGGCGTCGATTTCGACGTGATGCCGGGCGAGACGCTGGGCGTTGTCGGTGAATCGGGCTGCGGCAAATCCACGGTCGCGCGGCTGGCCATGCATCTGATGGAGCCGACCGCGGGCCAGCTGCTGTTCGACGGCAAGCCGGTCGGCTCGCCCGAGCTGCCGCTGCGCGAGTTCCGCCGCCAGGTGCAGATGGTGTTCCAGGATAGCTATGCCTCGCTCAACCCGCGCCTGACGGTCGAGGGATCGATCGCATTCGGACCGGAGGTGCATGGCCTCGGCCGGCGCGAATCGATGGCGCGGGCACACGAGCTTCTGCGGCGCGTCGGGCTCGAGCCATCGCGATTCGCGGGCCGCTATCCGCACGAGCTGTCGGGCGGCCAGCGCCAGCGGGTGAACATCGCGCGGGCGCTGGCATTCGAGCCTCGTCTCCTGATCCTCGATGAGGCGGTGTCGGCGCTCGACAAATCGGTCGAGGCGCAGGTGCTGAACCTGCTGCTCGACCTCAAGGATGCCTTCCGGCTGACCTACATCTTCATCAGCCACGACCTCGACGTGGTGCGCTTCATGGCCGACCGTGTGCTGGTCATGTATCTCGGGCGCATTGCCGAGCTCGGCCCGTCCGACTCCGTCCTCGAGACCCCGGCGCATCCCTATACGCGGGCGCTGCTCGCCTCGGTCCCGAGCATGGACCCGAAAAACCGCATCCGGGAGGCGCCGCTCGCCGGCGATCCGCCGAACCCGATCAATCCGCCTTCAGGCTGCCGGTTCCATCCGCGCTGCGCCCTCGCAGAGGACGTTTGCAGCCGCCTCGAGCCGGTGCTCGCGGCGAGTGCCGGTCGCCATCCGGTCGCCTGCCATGCGGTCGTGGCGGGCTCGGGCCACAGCCGTGCCCCAGCTCCGGCCCTGGAGGCTCGGGCGAAGGCGACCATGCCGAGCGGAGCTGCCCGATGAGCGCAACTGCCACTGCCGCAGTAGCCGGAAACCCGTCCGGCAAGTCGGGCAACGCGCCGATCGTCGACGTGAAAGGACTCACGGTTGCTTTCCGGACCGGCCGCTCGTCAGCCATCCGGGCCGTCAACGGCGTCGATCTCACGCTCCGCAGGGGCGAGGTGCTGGCGCTGCTCGGCGAGTCGGGCTCGGGCAAGAGCGTCACGCTCCGCGCGCTGCTGCGCCTGAACCCCGAGAACAAGACGAGCGTGGAGGGCCAGATCAATGTGGCCGGCGTCGATGTGAGCACGCTCGGCCCCAATGCGCTGCAGGATTTCCGCGGCGGCGTCGCCTCGATGATTTTCCAGGACCCGGGCCTCGCCCTCGATCCCGTCTACCGCGTCGGCGACCAGATCGCCGAGACGGTGATGCGGCATAAGGGTGTCAGCCGGACGGAGGCTCGCAAGAAGGCGCTGGAGCTGTTCGAGCGGGTGCGCATCCCTTCGCCTGAGAGGCGGCTCGACGCCTATCCGCACGAGCTGTCGGGCGGCATGCGGCAGCGCGTCATGATCGCGCTCGCGCTGTCGTGCGACCCTGAGGTGCTGCTGGCCGACGAGCCGACCACCGCGCTCGACGCCACGGTGCAGATCCAGATCCTGCTGATCCTGCGGGAGCTGCAGCGCGAGTTGGGGCTCACGGTCATTTTCGTGACGCACGACATCGGCGTCGCGGTGGAGGTGGCGGACCGGATCGCCGTCATGTACGCGGGCCGCATCGTCGAGACCGGTCCGGTCGCGGAGGTGATCGCCGGCGCACGCCACCCCTACACGCTGGGACTGCTGGCGACCCGGGCCCACGGCGGACGCCTTCAGGGCCGCCGGCTGACGACGATCCCTGGAAGCCCGCCCGACCTTTCGAGTCTGCCGCCTGGTTGCGCTTTCGCGCCTCGGTGCCCGGTTTCGATGCCCCGCTGCCGCATCGACGAGCCGCACGCCATCGACGTGGGGCCCGGTCACGCTGTCCGATGCGTCCGCGCCGAGCCTGGCGCGGACGGAAGCTGAGGTGCAGCGACTAGCCGACGATCTCGTCGAGGCGGAAGTTGAGTGCGATCTCGCGCTCGGCCGAAGCGGCGCTGTCCGAGCCGTGGCTCGAGTTCTCTCCCTTCGACACGGCGAACAGCTTGCGGATGGTGCCCTCCTTCGCCTCGGCCGGGTCGGTCGCGCCCATCACCTCGCGGTACTTGGCGATGGCGCCCTCGCCTTCGAGCACCTGCAGCACGATGGGGCCGGAGGTCATGAAGCTGCACAGCTCGCCGTAGAATGGGCGCGCCTTGTGCTCCTCGTAGAACTTCTCCGCCTGGGCTCGCGTCCACAGCACGCGCTTCTGGGCGACGATTCGCAGCCCCGCCTTCTCGATCACGGCGTTGATGGCGCCGGTCAGGTTGCGCCGCGTCGCGTCGGGTTTGATGATGGAGAACGTGCGCTCGATGGCCATGTGGGACTCCCGGTGTGTGGGGGACGTGCGCCGACAGGACCGCCGGCAATCGGGCGGGTTATAGCGGTGGGGTCGGCGGCCAGCAAGAAGCGCGCTGCACTGCACCAATTCCTGCGTGACGAAACGGACGAGAGGGAGACCGATGGCTGCCAGACCTGACACCAACCGGCCCGTCGATGGCGCCCGCCTGTGGGACAGCCTGATGGAGATGGCTCGGATCGGGGCGACGCCGAAGGGGGGCGTCAACCGTCTGACCCTGACCGATCTCGACAAGCAGAGCCGGCACCTTTTCCAGCGCTGGGTCGAGGACGTGGGCTGCACGGTGAAGGTCGACCGCATGGGCACCATGTTCGCCCGTCTCGAGGGCACCGACCCATCGCTGCCGCCCGTGATGGTCGGCAGTCATCTCGACACTCAGCCGACGGGCGGCAAGTTCGACGGCGCGCTCGGCGTGATGGCGGCGCTCGAGATCGTGCGGACGATGAAGGACCTCGGCATTCGCACGCGCCACCCGGTCGAGGTGGTCAACTGGACGAACGAGGAGGGCTCGCGCTTTGCGCCGGCTTGCGTCGCCTCTGGTGTCTTCGCGGGCGTGTTCAGGCTAGAGGACGCGCTTGCCATCGAGGATGTGGCGGGTCTCACCCAGGGAGCCGAGCTCCAGCGCATCGGATTTGCCGGAAGCGAGCCGGTCGGCGGGCGGCCGGTGCACGCCTTCTTCGAGCTGCATATCGAGCAGGGCCCGCTGCTCGAGGAGGAAGGGAAGGAGATCGGCATCGTCACGATCGCCAACGGCCAGAAATGGTACGAGGTGCGCCTGACGGGGGTCGAGAGCCACGCCGGGCCGACGCCGATGTCCCGGCGCAAGGATGCACTTCTGGGCGCTGCTCGCATCGTCGAGCGGGTCAATGCCATCGGGCACGCCCACGATCCGCAGGCCTGCGCCACGTGCGGGATGATCGAGGCCTATCCCAACTCGCGCAACGTCATCCCGGGATCGGTCTTCCTGACCATCGACTTGCGTCATCCCGATGGCGAGAAGCTGAAGTCGATGGCTCGCGCGGTGGAGACGGCGATCCCGGAGATCGCGGCGTCGACGGGTCTTCATCAGGAATGGAAGCTCGTAGCCGACTTCCCGCCGCAGCCGTTCGATCCGGGCTGCGTCGATGCCGTCCGCCGCGCCGCGGCCCGCCTCGGCTACTCCTCGCGCGAGATCTCGTCCGGCGCCGGCCACGACGCCGTCTACATGGCCCGTGTCTGCCCGACCTCCATGGTGTTCGTGCCTTGTGTCGACGGCATCAGCCACAACGAGGCAGAGGATATGAAACCCGAGTGGGCCACCGCCGGCGCCAACGTGCTGCTCGAGGCGGTGCTGGAGAAGGCCGAGGTGGTGGAATGAGGCATGCCGCTCGCGGATGCGCGGGCGTTCTTGGCTTGCATGGGAGCAACGGCCGGTCTCTATTCCGGCCCGGCCTTGCTCCGGCGGACCATTGCAGCCGGCCAACCTTCTGGACTCATCGATGCACGTCACCACACCCGCGTTGAGCCATGTCGAGGTCGACCACGTCGGCAGCATCTGGTTGCGTGAGGGCAGCAGCGATCGAGCCGTGCTCGAGCAGATTTTCTACACCGAGGAGTTCAATATCAGCACCGCGCCCCAGTTCGCCTGGATCCGCGAGGCCTACGACAAGGCGCTGGCCGCCGGCGAGACGCCGCTCATCGTCGATTGTGGCGCCAACATCGGCCTGAGTGCGCTCTACTTCGCCAGACATCTGCCACAGGCACGCATCATCGGTATCGAGCCGGCTCCCGATAATGTGGAGCTGGCACGGCGAAACACCCGCCACAATCCCCTGATCGAGATCCTCGAGGCTGCGGTTCATGACGAGGCGCGCCCGCTCGAGATCGCGGACCCCGATGCCGAGAAGTATGCCTACCGGGTCCGGGAGGCGTCCGCGCCGAGTGCGCAATCGGTCGAGGCGGTGACGATTCCTGATCTCATGCAGCGCTATGGCGCTCGCCGCAACTTGATCGTGAAGGTCGATATCGAGGGCGGGGAGCTGGCGCTGTTCCGCTCCAATACAGGCTGGCTCGATCGAACCGATCTCCTGATCGCCGAGACGCACGATTGGCTGTTTCCCGGCCAGGCCACCAGCAGCACGCTGTTCCGGGCAATCGCCGGACGCGATTTCGAGGTGATCCAGAAAGGCGAGTATATCTCGTTCTTTTTTCGCTGATGAGCTGGCTCTCGCGCTCACTGCGCCGGGTGCCTCTTTACCGTGCCGGCCACCAGCTTCCCGGTCAGGCCCGCCGCCGCCGCTCGATGGCGATACCAACGGCGGCGCAGCCGGGCACGATGTCGGGCTTCTCGATCGCGACGCGCGTCCAGGCGACACCGGCCTCGGCGAGACAGGCTGCCGCAATGCACTCGGCAAGTGTCTCGATGAGGTGGTAGTGGCGCTCCGCGACGAGCTCGCGCGCGGCGGATACGATGCGTCCGTAGTCGAGCACGTCGGCGAGGCGGTCCGAGACGCCGTCGTAGTCGTCGGCCACATCCAGATCGACGCTTACCAGGATGCGCTGCTCGTAGCGCTTCTCGACCTCGTAGACGCCGACGCTCGCCATCAGCTCGAGGCGATGCACGAACACGCGCCGGAAAGCGCGGTCCGACGCGCCGGTCACCGTGGTCATGGTCATGGCCTGGTCGCCTGGCATGGGGCTCGTGCTCGCAACGTCATGGCGCCTTCCGCCATGCGAGATGCTGGCCGGCATCGACGGCGATCATCTGGCCGGTGATCGAGGGCGTGTCGAGCAGGAAGCGGACGGCCGCCGTGATCTCGGTCAGCGCCACCGCTTCGCCGAGCAACGTGCCGCGGACCTCGGCAGCGAACGACTCGCTCGACTGGTAGACGCTGGCCAGCACCGGCCCCGGCCCGATGCCGTTGACGCGAATGCGGGGTGCCAGAGCTTGCGCCAGCATGCGCGTTGCCGCGTAAAGTCCCGCCTTGGTGAGACTGTAGGACAGGAATTCGGGCGTTGGCGCCAGCACGCGTTGATCCACGATATTGACGATGCTTCCTTTCGCTCCATCTGGAAGTTGCCGGGCGAATTCTTTGGCCAGAAGCAGAGGCGTCCGGAGATTGACGGCCATCTGCCGGTCCCAGACGGCGGCATCGAGCGTGGTGATATCGTCCTCGATGAAGAGCGAGGCGTTGTTGACGAGGCAACCTAGCGGGCCGAAAGCCGCCACTGCCGCCGACACGAGCTGCGCCGCGGCCTCAGGCTCGCCGAGGTCTGCCGCAAGGGCGACGGCCTGTCCGCCGGCAGCCTCGATCTCTGCCTTCGCGGCTTCCGCCTCTCCCTTGCTGGACCCGTAATGCAACGCCACGCGCCAGCCGTGCCGGGCGAGGTCGAGCGCGATCGCGAGGCCGATGCGGCGACCTGCGCCGGTCACCAATGCTGTCCGTGGGGTCACTTGCATCTGATACGGATCCGGCTCCTGCCTGCTCATGGTCCTGCCGCTCCGATGGCATACGTCGCCCGCAACGGATCCGGCAAGGCTGGAAAAACAGGCACCGCACCGTGTCGGCGAGCCTCGACGGTCGTCGCTGGCGCCCCCTCCATCGACAAAAAGTGCCCAAAAAGTTGGCAATAGAAACAACTCGTTACTGGCAAGCAACACAGAGGCGACAATGCCGGTGGTGCCCAATTCTCAGCCTTGGAACGGCAGCGCAGAGCGCCGATTGTAAGCCCCGGGACAGGCTGATTCTGGCCTGGGCAGCATCGAAAAGTTCAGGAGCGGTGGGATGGGGATCGGGGCAGTAGGGCGGCTCGGTGTTGGTTTGATGGCACTCGCCATCGGCGGCATGTCGGCGGTGGCGTTTGCCGATGGACTCGACAAGAAGAGCTTGAAGGACTCGCCGGCCGAGGAGCCGAAGCGTGAGTGGCAGCTCACCTACAACTTTTCTGCGACCTCGGAGTATGTCTTCCGCGGCTTCTCGCAGTCGGCTGAGAAACCCGCTGTGCAGGGTGGCGCAGACCTCACCTACAAGTGGTTCTATGCCGGCATCTGGAGCTCGATGATCGACTTCGGCCGCGACGGTCCCTTCGATGTGGCGCACGTCGAGGTCGACTACTACGCCGGCATCAAGCCGGTGCTCGGCCCGGTCACGCTCGACATCGGGGTGATCTACTACACCTACCCGAATGCCCGTGACGGCGGCGTGTTCGCGAACCGCGAGCTCGACTACGTCGAGGTCAAGCTCGGTGCCAGCGGCTCGCCGTGGAAAGAGGCGACGGCGTCCGCCACGGTGTTCTACTCGCCCGAGTATACCAACGACACCGGCCCGGTCTGGACGTTCGAGGGCACGCTCAGCCAGAACCTGCCGAAGATCCGCGACATCGTCCCGTCCATCAGCGGCACGCTCGGCTATCAGGTCGGCGACGACATCCGTTATGCCGCGCTCATCGGCAACGGCGCCGACGACTACCTCTACTGGAACGTCGGCCTCGGTCTCGCCTTCGGTGACAACTTCTCGCTCGACTTCCGCTATTGGGACACCAATGTCTCCGATACGGGCGGCTTCTGCACCGGCCAGGTCTTCCAGTGCGACGAGCGGTTCGTCGCCACGGCCAAGGTCACCTACTGACCTCACTGGATAGCGGTTGCCAGTGCAATCGATACGAGAAAGCCGGCGGTCTCCCGCCGGCTTTTTTCTTAGTTCCAAGCATCTCGGGGGCTGCCCGTTCAGCCACCGATCCGTGCAGCCGCCTTCGCCTCCGGCGTGAACACCCAGTCCGCCATCACCTGGCAGCGGCGCATGTGGCGCGGCTCGTCGGCGCGATAGTCGGCGATGGCATTATGCACTGTTGACAGGTTGTCCCACGCGAGCACGTCGCCCTCTGTCCAGCGATGCGCGTACTTGTACTTGTCCTGCGACTGGTGGCGAAACAAGTAGTCCAGGAGCTCGTCGCTCTCTGCCTTCGCCATGCCGTCGATCTGGATCACATAGCCGACGTTGCAGTAGAGCGCCTTGCGCCCTGAGATCGGATGCGTCAGCACCATGGGATGCGAGACGGGCGGCTTCTGCTTGCGTTGCTCGGGCGTGAGTGGCTTCCTCTGCGTGCCCGGACGCTTCAGCATCATCTCCCAGAACTTGTTGAAGTCGTGCGTGGCCGTGCGCCCCTCGATGCGGACCTTCACCTCGGATGGGAGGTCGGCGTAGGCCGCGTACATGTCGAGGAACTCCGTGCTGCCGAGCGGCACGCCGTCGCGCACCGGCACCTTGATTGCGTGGAGCACGTTGAGAAACGCGATCGGCTCCGAGTAGCTCATGTCCGTATGCCAGTCCTGGCCCGCGTCGTGGAGCCCGATGGCCTTTCCGTTCTCGATGATGTTCGAGAGCACCATCACCTCGGGGTGCCCGGGCACGGTGTAATGTCCCGCCGCGACGTTGATCTCGAGCGAGCCGAACGCGCGGGCGAAGGTCTTCTGCTGAACGGGGTCGAGCTTCTGGCTCGGAAAGCAGAGCACGGCATACTGGCCGAAGGCGCGAAGAATGGCGCCCTTGTCCGCGGGCGTGAGCGGCTGAGCAAGGTCGATGCCCTCTACTCTGGCTCCGAGTGTGGCTCCGATCGGGGTGATCTGCGGCATGCTGGCTCCATTGAGATCGCTCGGGCGCTGAGGACGGGCCTCACGGCGCCTTTCGCTCGTCGATGCGCTCGAGATAGGCGAGAATGGCTGCAATGTCCTCTTCGGGAAAGATGAACTCGGGCATGTCGGGATGTCCCGTGGTGATGCCTTCGGCCAAAGCCTCGGCAAGTTGCGAGACCGGATATTTGCGCGAGAGCGCGCGAAATGGCGGTGCCTTGTCGAGCGGGCTCGCGCCGGTCCGGCCTGTCGCATGGCAGCGGCTGCACTGTGCCTCGACGATCCGTCGGCCAGCTTCAGCGAGGCGATCGGTCTCCGGCTCGCCGGCGGCGCCCGGCGCATAGCCGCAAATTGCCTCGAGCAAGGCAACCACGAGGGACCCGGCGAGCGTTGTTCGATAGGGTGTCATGAGCGCGCGCCTGAAAGATGATTGCCCGCGTTTGGCGTATCCAGCAGGAGCCGTCCAGCCATGATCCAAATCAAGGCAGTACGGTGGGGTCGATACTGAACAACCTTCATCGTTCAGGTTAGTCCCAGGCGCTGCGGCCGCCCTCTTGGCCACACACGGCGAACCGCGCTAGACGTTCGCACCCGAATTATTGGTCGCACCGAACCGATCCAGCGGAGGCAAAGTCCATGACGATGACACTCGAGCAGGTTGCACAAGCCATGGTTGCGCCTGGCCGCGGTATTCTCGCTGCCGACGAGAGCTCGGGCACGATCAAGAAGCGCTTCGACTCGATCAAGACGGAATCCACGGCCGACAGCCGCCGGGACTACCGCGAGATGCTGTTCCGCTCGACCGACGCCATGAAGAGCCACATCTCCGGCGTCATCCTGTACGACGAGACGCTCCGCCAGAAAGCCAAGGACGGCACGCCGCTCGCCAAGATCATCTCGGATGCCGGCTCCCTGCCGGGCATCAAGGTCGACGCCGGCACCAAGCCGCTTCAGTTCTGTCCCGGCGAGGTGACCACCGAGGGCCTCGACGGACTGCCCGGCCGCGTCAAGGAGTACGTCGGCCTCGGCGCCAAGTTCGCCAAGTGGCGCGCCGTGATCGACATCGGCGCCGGCATCCCGAGCTACACGTGCATCAAGGCCAACAGCCACGCGCTCGCGCGCTACGCCGCGATCTGCCTGGAAGGCGGCCTCGTGCCCATCGTCGAGCCGGAGGTGCTGATGGACGGCGCCCACGACATCGACCGCTGCGCCGAGGTGACGGAGTGGGTGCTCAAGGAGGTCTTCCAGGAGCTCTATTACAACCGCGTCACGCTCGAGCAGATCGTGCTGAAGCCCAACATGGTCATCGCCGGCAAGAAATCGCCGAAGCAGGCGAGCCGCGAGGAGGTGGCCGAGAAGACCGTGAGGATCCTGAAGCGCACCGTGCCGGCAGCCGTGCCCGGCATCGCCTTCCTCTCTGGCGGCCAGTCGGACGAGGATGCGACGGCACATCTGCATTTCATGAACGCGATGGGCAACCTGCCCTGGAACCTGACGTTCAGCTACGGACGCGCGCTGCAGGCCGCGGCCCTCAAGGCTTGGTCCGGCAAGAAGGAGAACGAGGCCGCTGGCGCCGCCGCCTTCGCCCACCGCGCCCGCATGAACGGCCTCGCCGCCGCCGGCAAATGGGCGCAGAGCCTGGAGAAGGCGGCGTAAGGTACCACCGCTCCCGGTCACACAATGAAAGGCGGCTCGTCGTCAGCACGAGCCGCCTTTTTTGCGCTGGAGCTTTGCTCTCACACCCTCGCCAGCCGGAAGCCCAGGTTCTGGCCGCGGCTCGTGAAGGGGGCGCCGCGGCGGACGGCGGCGCGGATGTTCTCGACACCGTTGTTCCAGGCGCCGCCGCGCACGACGCGGACGGTAGCGTCGGATCCGTCGCGGCGGGGCGAGCCATCGGCCGGGGCGCCCGTATAGTCGCGGCTCCAGGTGTCCTCGCACCATTCCAGAACGTTGCCGTGCATGTCGAAGAGGCCGAAGGCGTTGGGCGCGAGCTGGCCGACGGGATGCGGCTGCTGGCCAGAGTTGCCGCGATGCCAGGCGTGCCGCGCGGCCACCTGAGGGTCGTCGCCGAAGCAAAAGCGGCCGTCGCTGCCGGCCCGGCAGCAATACTCCCACTCGGCCTCGCTCAGCAGCCTGTAGGCCTTGCCCGTGAAGCGCGACAGCCACTCGCAGGCGAGCACGGCATCCTGCCACGAGACGTCGACGACCGGCTGGCGGCCGCGGCCCCATCCATGGTCCTTCGGCCGATGAGGCTGGCGGCTGCCGCCCGTGCCCTCGCGGGTGGCCTGCTCCACGTAGAAGTCCCATTCCTCAAAGGTCACCGGATATTTGCCGACCAGCAGCGGGTAGCCGATCGTGACCTCGTGGCGAGGCCGCTCGTTGGCATCGCCCTCCCCTTCGGGCGAGCCCATCCAGAAGTGCCCGGGCGGCACGAGCACCATCTCCGGGCCGAACGGGATGTCGGACACGCTCTCGCCCGCTGCGAGCGGCACGAGCCGCTCCTTGCCGAGCGGTCCGACCCGCATGTCGAAGCGGCGCATCGGCAAGGCCGCGGACGCCGACACAGGGGTTGGTGCCGAGCGAGGGACGGGCGCGATCGAAGCAGCCGGCGCTCCAGGCGCCTCGCCGACACCGAGAAACTGGCGCAGGAAGGCGATCAGCTGGTCGGCGTCCGCGCGAAACGTCTCCGCGCGCACCAGCACGGCATTGCGGCGCGCCAGCGGCTTGAGATCGTCCGGCAGCACGTCCTCCGATGGCATGCGCGCGCCGTCGATCAGCACCGGCACGACACGAACGCCACGCGCGAGCCCCTCGGCCAGCTCGATGCGGACGAAGTCGCTGCCCTCCCGCGTGCGCGCCTCGAGGATGTCGAGCCAGCGCGGCCCGATGACCGCCACGAGCACACGGCAGCCGCCGACCTTGGCGCCCAATACGTCGTGGAAATCCTCGCCCGGCTTGATCGTGACCGTGTCGAAGAACACGCGGTCGGCCCCGAGCGCCGCCTCGATGCGGTCGTTGAGGCGGCCCGCCGACCACTGGCTGTCGTCGCGGCGGTAGCTGACGAAAATCTCGGTCATGACAGCCGTCCGTCGGTTGCGCCTCGCCGCGCAGAGGCTAGCCCAGCTTGGGCCTTGCTTGAAGATGCAGCCGCAGCCGTTCGCGCGCGCTTGATCGCGGCCCACGACGCCGCCTACGCTGGGGCATCCGAGGCCCACGGGCACACCGTGGCCATTGCCAGGAGACAGCCGCGATGTCCGATGCCAAGCCCGCACTGCCGCTCGCCAATATCCGCGTGCTCGATCTCACGGCCCACAGGGCGGGCCCCACGGCCGTTCGCCAGCTCGCCGACTGGGGCGCCGACGTGGTCAAGATCGAGCCGGCGGGCGACCTCGACATCGACGCAGCCGGCGGCAAGCGCGAGGGCTTCGATTTCCAGAACCTGCACCGCAACAAGCGCTCGCTGACGCTCAATCTGAAGAGCCCCGAAGGCCACGCGATCTTCATGAAGCTCGTGAAGGAGGCCGACATCGTCGTCGAGAACATGCGCTCCGACGTCAAGACGCGCCTCAAGGTCGACTACGAGAATTGCAGCAAGGTCAACCCGCGCATCATCTACGGCTCGATCTCGGGCTTCGGCCAGAGCGGCCCCGATGCGACACGCCCCGGCGTCGACCAGATCGCGCAGGGCATGGGCGGCCTGATGTCCATCACCGGCCTGCCCGGGCAGGGACCCGTGCGCGTCGGCATTCCGATCGCTGACCTCACGTCCGGCCTGCTGCTCGCCCAGGCCATGATCCTCGCCCTCTACGAGCGCGAGAAATCCGGCAAAGGCCAATGGGTGCACACGTCGCTGATCGAGGCCATGATCTTCATGCTCGACTTCCAGGCGGCGCGCTGGCTGATCAAGGGCGAGGTGCCGGGGCAGGCGGGCAACGATCACCCCACTGGCATCCCGACGGGCGTGTTCCCGACCTCCGACGGTCACATCAACATCGCGGCCTCGGGCGACAACCTCTGGAAGCGGGTCTGCGAGGCGTTGGGCGTGCCCGAGCTGGTGCGTGATCCCGCCTATTCGTCGGGAGCCAAGCGCTCCGAGAACCGAAAGGTGCTCAATGCGCGGCTCGGCGAGGTGACGCGCACCAACACATCGGCCTATTGGAGCGCCGCGCTCAACAAGGCCGGCGTGCCGTGCGGCCCGATCAACACCATCGACAAGACGTACGCCGAGCCTCAGGTCAAGCACCTCGGCATCGCCCGCAAGATGCGGAGCAAGAAGCTCGGCGAGATGC
>JBFWQN010000058.1:0-15588 GCA_050249405.1 Hyphomicrobiaceae bacterium
CGTGTGCTCTTCCGATCTTCCTCGATCGCCTTCATCTGGTTGCCGGCGGCTGACGACGGCACGACGATCGGCGTCTTGATGCCGGCGGCGCGCCAGGCCTCGATCCCCTCGATCACCTTGGATTTCGGCCCGAACAGCGTCGTGTCGGCGAGCCAGCGGTCGGAGAAGCACTTCGGCACGTCCTGCGGGCGTCCTTCGGCGATGACCTTCTCGATAGCCTCCATCTCCTCGACGTAGCCGGCCTCTTTCCAGTAGTTCCGGTAGTTGGGCAGCATGCCGTAGGACGTGAGCGTCTTGCGGTTGACGGCCTTCGCCGCCTCGATGTCGTCCGAGATGCAAGTCGGGATCATGTTGGCGATCGCGAAGGCCTCGTCGCGGCGTTTCGCCTCCGGCAGATGCGCCAGGCTCGCGCCCATGTGCGAGCGGGCCCCGTTCGCGAACACGATGCCGTCGCCGATCTCGCCCGCGAGCTTGACCATGTTGGTGCGCAGCGCCGCCAGCACCACCGGCGGCAGGGGCCCGAGCCCCTCGCTGGCGCGGAAGCGCTCGACGAAGGAGCGGATGTCCGCGAGCGGCTTGCCCGGCGTCACGCCCATGCGCACGTGGTGCGGCGCATGGCTCACGCCGATGCCGAGCCGGAAGCGGCCGCCCGACACCTCGTGGATGAAGGCGGCGCTCTGCGCGAAATCGCCGAGCGTGCGGCTGTAGATCGGCGCGATCGAGGTGGCGAAGGGGATGCTCTTGGTCGTCAGCGCCAGCGCCTCGCAGAGCGAGATGTTGGAGAACATGCTCGGCGACCAGATGCCGGCGAAGCCTGCGGCCTCGATCCGCTGCGCGGCCTCGAGCGTAGCGCGCCGCCGCCCCGGAACGGCGACGAGGCTGATGGCAGGCATGGCGGTCGGCATGGCGGGGCTCCTGTGGCGCAAGGGGCGGGACGATGCTCGGCTCAGCGTGGCATCGATGCCGGGTCGGGAGCAACAGGGGCACTTTGCAAAGCCCGCCCGGGAACGGCTTTCACGGTATGACTATCTGGCTCGCGAGGAAGTAAGGTGGCCACAGTCTCGGACGGTCGTGGGCACCGCCATGCCAACGATGCCGCTCGAATTCGTGCTGTGCTATGAATTCCATATGAGCACCACGACTTACGAGCTGCCGTCTCCCCTCGTCACCACCTCGAGCGATTGGCTCGGCGGTGAGCCCTGCTTCACGGGC
Source organism: Hyphomicrobiaceae bacterium (assembly GCA_050249405.1). GTDB lineage: Bacteria > Pseudomonadota > Alphaproteobacteria > Rhizobiales > Hyphomicrobiaceae. The sequence goes on from JBFWQN010000058.1 coordinate 1,213, forward strand.
CGACGCGTGGCCGTCAAGGCGCTCTTCGACTACCTGAAAGCTGGCTACACGTTGGAGGAGTTCCTGCGAGACTTCCCGAGCGTGTCGCGGGAGCACGCGGTGGCTGTGATCGACCTCGCGAACCGGGCTGTATCGCTGTCGGACGCGGCCGAGTGATCGGACGGCGGGGTCATGGTCAAGGTGCTGCTGGATGCGTGCATTCCTCATCGGCTCCGGCGAATGCTGGGAGAGCTCGATGTGGAGACCGCGCAGCACGTCGGCCTCGATAGGATATCTGATGGGGCGTTGCTGGCCGCGATAGACGGGACTTACGACGTTCTCGTTACCCGGGACCGAAACCTCACCTATCAGCAGACGATCGCTGGGCGAACGATTGCGGTCATCGTCATCCGTTCGCTCGACCAGTCGCCGGCGGCGTTCTATGCACTTCTGCCGTCGCTCAAGGCTGCGATTGCCGGTGCGCGGCCGGGTACCGTGACCCTGGTCGGAGAGGGCGCGCTGTGAGCGGGGTCTACGCCCTCGCCATCCCCGGCAGCCGCTCCGCGAGCCGCGCGGCGTCGGCGAGCATGCCGTCGATCAGCTCGGCCACGGTCGGAACGTCGCGGATCATGCCGGCGATCTGTCCGGCGGCGGACTGGCGCCGGAGGTGCTTCTCGTCGTTCCGCGAGGCGCGGACGGCGCGCATCAGCTCCGTCGTCTCGGACTCGGGCGCGTGGCGCGCGAGCGCGTCCTCGTAGGCGCGGATCTCGGGCGTCGCGATGCAGCGCACCGTGGCGCCGGTCATGGCGCGCGTGACGAGCGTGTCGGTCTCGCGCATGGCGAGCAGCTGCTCCCGGCCCCAGGCGTTCAAGTCGGACTCCGCCGTCGCCATGAAGCGCGTGCCCATCTGGATGCCCTGCGCGCCGAGCGCGAAGGCCGCGAGGAAGCCGCGCGCATCGCCGATGCCGCCGGCCGCCAGCACCGGGATTTTCACCGCGTCCACCACCATCGGCACCAGCGGCAGCGTGGCGATGGTGCCGACATGCCCCCCGGCCTCGGTGCCCGAGGCGACCACGGCATCGACGCCCTCGGCCTCCATGCGGCGCGCGTGCTCGACGGTCGGAATGACCGAGACCACCTTGATGCCGGCCCGCTTCAGCTTGTGCACCGCGTCCTCGCCCGGATCGGCGCGCCCCGTGGTGACCACCGGCACGGCGAGCTCGATGCATGTCGCGACGCAGCGCTCCGTGATGCCCCGCCCCATCGGCATGATGTTGACGCCGAACGGGCGATCCGTCAGCCGGCGCACGGCGGCGATGTCCTCGCGCAGCTTCCTGTCGGTGCCGCCGAACGTCGGCAGCACGCCGAGCCCGCCGGCGTTCGACACGGCGGCCACCAGCTCGACGCCGCCGCCACCCTGCATGGCACCCTGCAGGATCGGCACGCGGATGCCGAGCAGATCGCAGACGGGTGTATGGAACATGGCTCTACCCCTCGAGACGGGCGGGACGCCCAGGCGGTGGGCCGCGCAACGGGCTCACCGTCGGCTCAGACCGGTGCCTGCTCACCTCGTCCCGACGATCCGGCTGAGCGAGCCCGGAATGAACTCCTCGACCTTCACGTCGCGAAAGCCGGCTGTCTCGAAGTAGCCGATCACGTCGCTCTCGGAATGCGCGACGCCCTCCGACTCCGAGATCGCCTGCCCGAGGCCCCAATAGGCCGGTCCCCATGGCCCCGTGCGCTCGTCGTTGGTCGTCTCGCCGATGAGGTGCATCTGCCCACCGGGAAGGAGCGCGTCGTGCGCCTTCTTCACCACCGCCGCGATGACGCTCCGAGAGTACATCGGCAGATTGGAGGCCATGATGGCGACGTCGCAATCCGTCGGGAACGGGTCGGTGACGAAGTTGCATGGCTGGGCCGCGATGCGGTCGGCGACACCGTTCTCCGCGAGGAATTCGCGCGTCACCACGATCACCGGCGCGAGATCGAGGACCACGCCGCGGATGTGCGGGTGCTGCTTGGCGGCCTGGATGCAATAGGCGCCAGAACCGCCACCGATGTCCATGATCCGGCGGCGCTGCGAAAGATCCACCTGACGCACGAAGCGCCGTCCCGCACCCATGCCGATCGAGTAGGTTGCGGCATGATAGCGGCGTGCGTCGTCCACGGTGATGTCGCCGATCGAGCCCATCGGCTTCAGCTTCGGTGCGCGCAGATGCTCCGCGAGGCGGCCCCACTCGTTCCACTGCGGCTTGGTGAAGGTGATCCACGGCCCCATGTAGCCGGGCTCGCCCTCGACCAGGAAGCGCTCGACGTCGCCGGCGTTCTTCAGCCGGCCGCCGGCCTTCTCGACGAGCCCCGCCGCGCAAAGCAGCACCACGAGCCGCTCGGCGTTCGTCGGCAGGATGCCCGTCGCCGTCGCGATCTCCTCGAACGTGCCCGCGCCCTTGGCTATGGCGGTGAAGATGCCGAGCTCGACGGCGGCCATCAGGGCGGCCGACTGGCCGTACGACTGGGCAATGTTCTGGAGCCGGACCGTCGTTACGGACGGCCGCTCGGGGGCTTTGGTCATGGGCGTCTCCTCGGATCGGGCGAATTGTTCCCCAGGCCGGCGCGCCATGCAATCGCAACGGTGATTTCCCTCGGCGAGCCGCCGGCATGACGGTGGTCTTGTTCCGTCATCCCCGCGAAGGCGGGGACCCACGACGGGGAGGCGCGACAGCGCGGAGCGGCCATTGTCTCCCCCGGAAAGCCCCCGTCCGAAGCCTTCGCGGGTACCCGCCTGCGCGAGCGTGACGATAGGATGCGGCTAGTCGCGAACCACTCCGTCAATTGCGTGGGTCTGCATGGAGGCCGAAATGAGCACGACCACCGCCGATGCCGGCACGGGCTTCGGACCTGCGGACGATCCTAAAAGCCCGCTGTCGCGCGTCCTCGCTCAGCCGATGATGCTCGGACTGTTCCTGCCGATCCAGGACGGCGGCTGGACACCGTCGACGCTGCCACGCACGACCACGTGGACGTTCGACTACAACGCGGCGCTGACGCGGCAGGCCGAGGCGCTGGGCTTCGATCTCGTCTTCGGCCTTGCCCAGTGGGCTCCAAAAGGCGGCTACGGTGGACCCACCCGCTATCGCGAGACGTCGATCGACAGCTTCATGGCCGTCTCGGCGCTGGCTGCCGTCACGAGCCGCATCCTTCTCGTCTCGACCATCCACGTGCTCTACGGCCCCTGGCATCCGGTGCATCTCGCCAAGTTCGGGGCGACGCTCGACCACATCTCCGGCGGTCGCTGGGGCGCCAACATCGTCACCGGCTATGCGGCCCGCGAGCCGGCGATGTTCGGCATGACCAGGATCGAGCACGATCGGCGCTACGAGATGGCCGATGTGTTCACGACGCGATTAAAGCAGCTTTGGGCCGGCACCGAGAACCTGACTGTCGACGGACCGTGGTGGGCGATGGAGGATGCCTTCATCACGCCGAAGCCCTGCTTCGGCCGCCCGGCGCTGGTCAATGCCACCGGCTCGCCCGCCGGCATCGCCTATGCAGCGCGCCATTCCGATATCGTCTTCATCACGAGCCCATCCGGTAATCAGCTGAGACATGCCGTGGAGAGCGTGCCGGGCCATGTGCAGTCGATCCGTGCCGCGGCCGCGAGCTTCGGGCGGGATATCCGCACGATCATCAATCCGATGATCGTCTGCCGCCCGACAGAGCGCGAGGCCATCGCGTACCGGGACGCCATTCTGGCCGCGGCCGATGTGGAGGCGGTGGAGGGCTTCGCTGCACACGGCCGGCAGGGCGATGCGCAATCCTGGAGCAAGGCGGAGCGGTTGAACCGGGCACTCGGTGGCAACCTGCATCTGGTCGGCTCGCCCGAGCAGATCGTCGACGGCTTCATCAAGCTGAAGCAGGCCGGTTGCGACGGCGTGCAGCTCACCTTCTACGACTTCGCACCGGATCTCGCCTATTTCGGCGAGGCCGTGCTCCCCTTGATGATCGAGGCCGGGCTGCGCCGTCCCGCCGGTGCGTGGAGACGCTCCCGGCTGGACAAGCGCCGCGGTGCGGGCGGACTATCGCCGCAACGACAACGAGACTGCGGAGGAGCACTGCCCATGCGATTTCAAGGCAAGGTCGCGCTGATCACGGCGGCTGCGAGCGGCATCGGCCGCGCAACGGCCGACATCATCGCCGCCGAGGGCGGCACGGCTGCCCTCGTCGACAACAACAGGGAGCGGCTCGAGAAGGCCGTCTCCGAGATCGGCGCCAAGGGCGGCAAGGCCTATCCCTACAACATCAACGCGCTCGACCAGGGCCAGGTGGACGGCGTCGTGGCGGACGCGGCGAAGCGTTTCGGGCGCATCGACATCCTGATGAACGGCGTCGGCGGCTCGACCATCATCGCCAAGCCCAACGCCGAGACGGAGGAGCTGTCCCTCGCCGACTGGCAGGCCATCGTGGATTTCAACCTGAACGCCACGTTCCTGTTCACGCACGCCGTCATTCCGGTCATGAAGCGCCAGCGCAGCGGCAAGATCGTCAACATCGCCTCGATCGCCGGGCGCGGAAAAAGCGTCGCCTCCTCGTCGGCCTACGCGGCGGCCAAGGGCGGCATCATCGCCTTCACGACCAAGCTCGCGTCGGAGCTTGGGCCTCACGGCGTCAACGTCAACGCCATCGCGCCGTCGATGACGCTCACCGAGCGCATCGGTCCGCGCTGGGAGCAGCAGCCACCGGAGAAGAAGCAGGCAGACATCGAGCGCACGCCGCTCCGGCGTATGGCGCTCGCCGTCGACCAGGCCAACGTCGTCGCATTCCTGGCCTCCTCGCACGCCGACTTCGTCACCGGCCTCACCATCGACGTCACCGGCGGGCTGTGACGTCGGAAGTCGGAGGAGGAATCGTCATCCCCGCGCAGACGGGCACCCACGTGCGCCTCGGACGAGGGCTTTCCGGGGAGGCAACGGCCGCCCTTCACCCGTCGTAGGTCCCCGCCTTCGCGGGGATGACGAGAGCAAGACCACCGTCATGCCCGCGCAGGCGGGCACCCATGGGCGCCTCGGAAAGGAGCCTTCCGGAGAGGCGCAACCCGCCTCTCCATCGGTTCGAGCGCCTCCTAGTTGGCACCGCCGGCCATCGCTACCCGATGCGCGGCGCGTCGAGCTTGTGCACGAGCCCCTGGGTCTCGGGCTTCCAGGCCGGATACCGCTTCAGGATCAGCGGGTCGTGCCCGGGAATGACGTTGCGCAGCCCGCCGTGCGCCAGCGAGGCCAGACGGTCGTAGGACTTGAGCGTCGCCTCCTGATCGATGGTGATGAAGAACGGCCGGCGCTGCTCGATATTGGCGTAGAAGTGCACCACGTCCGAGGCCAGCACTACCGGGCCGTGCGCCGTGTTCACGCGGATCGCCTGGATGCCCTTCGAGTGGCCGGGGCAGTGGTGCACGCTGATGCCGGGCGCGATGTGGCCGTCGCCGTCGTGGAAGTGCACGCGGCCCGAGTAGACGTGACGCACCATCTGGCAGACATGGTCGGCCGTGAACGGCGTGCGCATCGAGGCCTCGCACATGCAGGGGCCGGTCGCGTAGGCCATCTCGGCGGCCTGCAGGTGGAACTTCGTGCCGGTGAACTGGTCCATCGTGCCGGCGTGGTCGAAGTGGAGATGCGTGATGATCGTCTCCTTGATCGATTCGGGCGCCACGCCGATGCGCTTCAGCACCTCGATCGGCTCGACCGTGATCTTGCGGCCCCGCGCGGCGGCCTCCTTGTGGTCGAAGCCCGTGTCGACGAGGATCGTCCGGTTGGCGTTGCGGATCAAAAACACGAAAAAGTCGATCGGCCCGGGCGCCGCGTGGTCGTCGGGGAGCGGGTGCATGAAGTTGTCGGAGGCTTTTCGCGCGGGGTTCTCGGCGTACTTGAGCGCCAGGATCTCGTAGGTCTCGGACATGTCATCATCCCTCAGCCGGATCAGTTCGATATCCAGCATGGCCCGGGATTCTGGTGGAGGGAAGGCCCGCGTCGCCACGCGCCGAGAACTCCGGAAAACCTACCTCCCGCCGCCGTCGTCGAGATCCCGGCCCGGCCGCGCGCGGTAGGTCGGAAGCGCCCAGCCGAGCGACATGGCGAGGCTGCGCACCACGAAAGTCGCCGTCCCACCCGTCAGGGCTGCCGTGCCGCGCGCGACACCGGCGCCCGTGAGCGCCACGTAGGCGATGGCACCGATCACGGACGCCGTTACGTAGATTTCGCGCTTCAGAATGATCGACGGCTCGTGGCCGAGCACGTCCCTGATGATGCCGCCGACGGACGCCGTGACGACGCCCATCACGACCGCGATGACCGGGCCGGCGCCGTTGTCGAGGCCCTTGGCCGTCCCCGCGATGGTGACGAGCGCCAGCCCCACCGCATCGAGCCACAGGATCAGCCGATAGCGCGACTGCACCATGTGCGCCGTGAAATACGTGGCCGTGGCAGCCAGCAGGCAGGCGACGACGGGCGCCGGGTCACGCACCCAGAACACCGGCACGCCGAGCAGCAGGTCACGCACCGTGCCGCCGCCGACGCCGGTCACGACGCCGAGCCACATGAAGCCCACGACGTCCATCTCCTTGCGCGAGGCAACGAGCGCGCCGGTCACGGCGAAGACCGCCGCTGCCGCAAGGTCGACGGCGGGCAGCAACTGGCTCGACTGCTCGACCAGTGCCGATAGCCAGGCCGCGATGCGAACGTGATCCGGCAGCTGCAGGCGATCCCCCGATCTTGCTCCTGCCACCGAGGACCGGCTAAGTGCGGTGCGTGGGTGGCACTGTCTTGGCGCTCGCCCGGACCTTATGGCTGCGAGGACGATACGGCCAGCAGAACGCGCGGCGCGCGTGCGCCGCTGATCCGGTCCGGCTCGCAGCAAGCGGAGGCACCATGCCGATCAACGTCTCGTTCCTCCAGGATCTGCTGACGACCGTGGCAGAGCAGGGCCGCCAGTACTTGCCGACGGCGCTGATCGGGCCGCAGCAGAAGGAGGACGTGGGCGAGCTGGCGCGGGCGCTCCTCTCGGGCCGGGGCGAGGCCTCGGGCGTCGCCATCGCCCGTGAGCTGCTCGACCGCTATCGCGGGCTCGGTGCCGAGGATCGCAAGGCCTTCTTCCGCGTCGTAGCCGACAGCTTCAAGCCCGACGCCGAGACCGTGAAGGCCGCCGCCGAGGCCTTTCTCGACGATCCGGGCGAGGCCGCCATGCAGCGGCTCCGGGACGCCGTCGAAAGCCCCCGGCAGGAGTTCTTCCGCCGGCTCAATCTCGCCCCCGGTGCCACCGCCGAGATCGTCGCCATGCGCCGCGACCTCCTGCGCCTCACCAAGGGCGAGCCGGCCTTCGCCGCGGTCGACGACGACATGGCCCATCTGTTTGCCTCGTGGTTCAACCGCGGCTTCCTGGTGCTGCGCCGCATCGACTGGCAGACGCCGGCGGCGATCCTCGAGAAGATCATCCGCTACGAGGCCGTGCACGAGATCCAGGGCTGGGAGGACTTGCGCCGCCGCCTCGAGCCGGCCGACCGCCGCTGCTTCGCCTTCTTCCATCCCTCGCTCATCGACGAGCCACTCATCTTCGTCGAGGTGGCGCTTACACGCGACGTGCCCGGGCACATCCAGGACCTGATCGGAGGCCCGCCTGCGGCCGAGCCGGTGCCCGCGCCGACGACGGCGGTGTTCTACTCGATCTCGAACTGTCAGGAGGGGCTGCGGGGCATCTCCTTCGGCAACTTCCTGATCAAGCAGGTGGTGGAGGAGCTAGCCCGCGAGCAGCCGGCGCTGAAGACCTTCGTCACGCTCTCGCCGGTGCCGCATTTCGCCCGCTGGCTCGACCGCGCCGTCGCCGACGAGGCCGCGCGCGTGGTGACCGACGCCGATCGTATTGCCCTGCAGATGCTGAGCGATCCGGGCTGGGTCGACGATCCCGATGAGGCGGAGACGCTGAAGCCGCCGCTGCTTGCGCTCGCCGCCCACTATTTCCTGCAGGCGCGCTCGCACGACGGGCGAGCGGTCGACCCGGTGGCACGTTTCCATCTCGGCAACGGCGCGCGCCTCGAGCGCATCAACTGGCTCGGCGACGTCTCGGAGAAGGGCTTGCGCGAGGCGCACGGGTTGATGGTCAACTACCTCTACGAGCTGAAGGACATCGAGCGGAACCACGAGGCCTACGCCAACGACGGCGACGTGGTCGCCTCGCGTGCCGTTCGCTCCCTGCTGCGTGCGCCGCCGCGCGCGGCCAAAGCCAAGCCCGAGCCGACCGCTCTCATCGCCAAGTCGACGGAGTAGCGGGCCGCTCGAGCCCGCGAGCCGACAATTTGGCCTGCACGGCCGTCGCCGCCGGGCTCGGAGAGCTTGCTCTCGTGGTCGGCCGTGCTCATGCGTGTCCACTCGAATGCCGAACCCGAAATGCGCAACGCCTATCGGGCGTCGCCGAGCCGGCCGAGCGTGCTTTCCAGAACGCGCTTGAGCTTGTCGGCGGCACCCTTGATGGCCTGCTCGACCGTCGCGGCACTGTGCGTGGCCGCCTGGGGCTTGCGACCCTCCAGGCGCGCCTCCATCACGCACCGCTTGTCGTCGGACCCGCCCTTGCCGGCGTTCTCGTCGCTGAGATGAACCTCGACGCGGGTGATCTGGGACGCCAGATGGCCGAGCGCGCTCTCGACAACGCTGTCGACGTGCGGTCCAAGGCCGCTGCCCTTGATGTTGTTGTCGGTGCTGATCTCGATGTGCATGCGAGGCTCCTGCTCGTTTCCTGTTCGACAACAACGCAGAGACCGCCCCCGACGCTCCGACATTGCTGGCCAGAGCCCCTGCGAAGAGGCGGATCACCCGAGCTGCATGGCCTTGATCAGAAAGGCCAGCTCGGCCTCGGCCATCTTTACGATGGTCGAGGCTTGGCGGAAACCGTGCGATTCGCCCGGAAACTCGTAGAGCTCGGTCATGACGGCCTTGGCTTTCAGCCGCTCGTGGATCAGGCGCGACTGCTCGGGCGGCACCACCTTGTCCTCGAGCCCCTGGAACAGCACCAGCGGTGCCGCCATGGCATCGACGAGCGTCACAGGCGAGCGCGCCTCGCACACCTTCTTCCAGCTCTTCGGCGTCGTGCCGAGCAGGCGGTGCAGGTAGCCCGCCTCGAACTTGTGGGTGTGCTCCATGAGCAGCCCGAGGTCGGAGATTCCGTAGTGGCTGGACCCCGCGGCGAAAGCCTTGGTCGTGGCCAGTGCCATCAGCACCGTGTAGCCGCCGGCACTGCCCCCGGCGATGGCGATGCGGCCTGCGTCTGCCAACCCTGAGGACGCGAGGAAACGGGCCCCCGCCGCGCAGTCGGCGACGTCGGCGATGCCCCACTGGCCGTCGAGACGCTCGCGGTAGGCCCGGCCATAGCCGGTCGAGCCGCAATAATCGACGTCGAGCACCGCGAAGCCGCGGCTCGTGAAGAATTGCACGCGGAGGGCGAGGCCTCGCCCGGCGGATGCCGTCGGTCCGCCGTGAGCCAGCACCAGTGCAGGCGGCAGCGTGCCTTTCGGGCCTCGATGTGTGGCGCTGGCCGGCGCATAGAATTGGGCGAACGTGATCTTGCGGTCGCCGCCTCGGAACGAGACCATACGTCCGGACGAGACGGAGCCGGCGGGAAGTGTGATGTCGCTCGCTGCGCGTAGCACGTTGGGTGCCTTCCGCCGCTCGCCGATCGCCACGAGCGCCGCCGGGGCCTTGGCCCGACCGGCCGTTGCGGCGACGCCGCCGTCGTAGGCGGCGAGGCTGCCGAGGGAGGCAACCGGCACCGGCTGGACCTGGACGTCGGCCTTCCGCGAATCGAGGTCCGTGACGATCACCAGCGATGGCGCGGCCTCGACCTCCGTCGCGGCAACGACGCGATCCGGGCCCGTTGCCACGAACGAACGGCTGCCCACGTTCCACATCGGCAGCCCGAGCTCGGCCTTCAGCCGCGTCAGCGGCCGGACTTTCTGGCCATCCCACAGCACGAGATTGCCGAATCCGTTCTCGTCCGAGAGGAACAGCAGCCGGTCGCTGTCCAGCCACTGCGGCTGCATCGCCGCGACGCCGTCGCCGCCGGCGATGCGCGAAGCGCGGCCAGCCGAGCCGTCGGCCTTGAGGGGAGCGATGCAGAGCGCCGCCTGGTCCCACGGCATGTCGGGGAGATCCCAGCCGAGAAACGCGAGGCAGGTCGCATCCGGCGACGGACGCGGGAACGCATAGAAATCGCGGCCTTTGACGAGGTCCGTGACCACGCCGCGCTCCGCGCCTTCGAGACCGACCGCAACGAGCAGGTTCTCCGGATGCGAATGGCTGTCGCCCCCGGCGTGGCGCTCCGCAACGGCAATCAGTCGGTTTCGTGCGCGATCGAGCGCCATGTCGGCGAAGCGCATGTCGGGCGCGGTCGTGATCCGTTTTGGCGCGCCGCCCGGCGCTAGCTGCCAGATATCCTGGTCGTCGCTGTTGACGAAAAAGATGTGGCTGTCGGCGGCCAGGAACTCTCCGCCGCCGTACTCATGTACCTTGGAGCGAGCCGAGAACGGCGCCGGCAGCACATCCTCGGGCTCGCCCACGCCGGGGCGCGCACGGACGATGACTTGCCTGCCCTTCTCCTCCGGCCGCCCCTCGGTCCAGTAGACGTACGGCCCGTCACCTTGGATGTGGCCGAAGCGGCGGGCTCCACGCGTCAGATCGCGCGGCGTGATGGGCGAAGGCCAAAGGCCGAACGGTGCTGTCTGCCGGGGTGCCATGCGCGAAGGCTAGCAGACACGCGTCGTGCCGTCAGCGTCCCGCGACGTAGGCCGCGAGCTTGTCGAGCGTCTGATAGCCGAGCTCGACGGCACCGAAGCCCACCGTCGCGTCGCGCTGCTCGATGGTCGGGTGCAGCTGGCGAAGCGTGAGCACCGTGCGGCCGTCGTCCTGTGCGTCGAGCGTGACCGTCACCCGGAACCGCTCGGGCGCCTCGTCCTGGTCAGGCCCGTGCTCGAAGACGATGAGCGTAGGCTCGACGGCGATGAACACGATGCGGTTGTCGTAGGCCGTGCCGTCGGGCGCCGTCAGGCCGAAGCGCCACATCCCGCCCGGCCGGATGTCGATATCGGCGGTCTCGAGTTGGAAGCCGTCGGGCCCGAACCAGCGGACGATGTGGCGGGCCTCCGTCCACGCCTTCTGCACCATGTCCGGCGCAGCGGCGATCACGCGCGAGAGCACGATCTCGCGCCGCATGTCCCAGGTGGCGAGCGTGCTCATGATCGGGTTCTCCTGCTATGCGGTCGAGGCGCACCGTGCGGCCGCTCCAGTGCCGGCTGTCAATGCCCTTTTCGCCGGTCCAGCAGGCAGCCGAACTGCTTTTTCGGCTTGCAGCCGCCGATAGGTCAGTTATGCTGTCCTTTACGTGGTCGGCTGCCGAAGCCACGCCCCGGTCGCACGTGCCCTTGCCGGTGGGCGCGCAACCGTGCGGGTGGCAGAATCCACGCATCGAGGGAAGTGACGGGGCACCGCACGCTGCGGGCCGGTCGCGTCTACCGCCGCACGCTGTCCGATCTGGTAGACAGCGTGACCGGAGCAGCGCACCGGGGACGAGCGTTCGACGCCAGCGCATTCCGACGCATGAGCGACGCTGACGCCCGTGCGGTCCGGCCGGGACCGCGGGGACGGCAGCGGCGCGAGCCACCAGCACGGATCGGACGATCCGCGAAGGACCAGGGTCATGGCTGACAAGACATCGACGGCGCATTCGGCTTCGGGCAACTACGGCGCCTACACGGCACCGGCGACGGCAGGCCTGTTCGACCGAAAGCGCGAGCACGATGCCTGCGGCGTGGGCTTCATCGTGGATCTGAAGTCGCGGGCATCGCACCGGATCGTGGCCGATGCGCTCGCCATCCTCGAGAATCTCGAGCATCGCGGTGCCGTCGGCGCCGATCCCACGTCGGGAGACGGTGCAGGCATTCTGGTCCAGATTCCGCACGAGTTTCTGAAGGAGGAGTGCGCGGCGCTACGCATCAAGCTGCCGCGGCCCGGCGAGTACGCCGTCGGTCACATCTTCATGCCTCAGGACGAGCGCCTGCTCGCCCATTGCGAGCGTGTGTGGGCGCGCATCGTGCGCCAGGAGGGCCTCGAGCTCCTCGGCTTCCGCAACGTGCCCGTCGACAACGCCTCGCTCTCCGACATGGTGCGCTCGACCGAGCCGCGACACCTGCAGATTTTCGTGGGTCGCCCGAAGTCGATCCGCGACGAGGAGGAGTTCGAGCGCCGCCTCTATATCGTGCGCAAGGTGGTCTCCAACGCGCTCTACGACGCCTACAAGGGGCGCGACATCGGCCACTACTGCGTCTCGCTCTCGGCCCGGACGCTGGTCTACAAGGGCATGTTCCTGTCCTATCAGGTGAAGGCCTACTACAAGGACCTTTCGGACCCGCGGCTCGCCTCGGCCCTGGCGCTCGTCCACCAGCGCTTCTCCACCAACACCTTCCCGTCGTGGAAGCTCGCGCATCCCTATCGGATGGTCGCGCACAACGGCGAGATCAATACGCTACGCGGCAACGTGAACTGGATGGCCGCCCGCCAGGCGTCGGTCGCCTCGCCGCTGTTCGGCGCCGACATCGGCAAGCTGTGGCCCATCTCGTACGAAGGCCAGTCCGACACCGCCTGCTTCGACAACGCGCTCGAGTTCCTCGTGCGCGGCGGCTACAGCCTCGCCCATGCCGCCATGATGATGATTCCGGAGGCCTGGGCCGGCCACGCCACGATGGATGGGGCGCGCCGCGCCTTCTACGAGTACCACGCCTGCCTGATGGAGCCGTGGGACGGCCCGGCCGCGATGGCCTTCACCGACGGCCGCCAGATCGGCGCCACGCTCGACCGCAATGGCCTGCGGCCAGCGCGCTATCTGGTCACCAAGGACGACCGGGTGGTGATGTCGTCGGAATCGGGCGTGCTGCCGATTCCCGAGGAGCAGATCGCCCGGAAGTGGCGCCTGCAACCGGGCAAGATGCTGCTGATCGACCTTGCGCAGGGCCGCATCATCTCGGACGACGAGCTGAAGAAGGAGCTGAGCCAGAGGAACCCATACGAGACTTGGCTCAAGCAGACGCAGATCCAGGTGGGTGATCTGCCGCTCACTCGGCCCGTCGGCAAGAAGGCCAGCAATGTGGCCCTGCTCGATCTGCAGCAGGCCTTCGGCTACACGCAGGAGAGCCTGAAGTTCCTGATGAGCCCGATGGTCCAGACGGGCCAGGAGGCCGTCGGCTCGATGGGCACCGATACGCCGGTCTCGGTGCTGTCGTCGAAGCCCAAGCTGCTGCACACCTACTTCAAGCAGAACTTCGCGCAGGTGACGAACCCGCCGATCGATTCGACGCGGGAGGAGCTCGTCATGAGCCTCGTGTCGTTCATCGGGCCCCGGCCCAACCTGCTCGACATCGAGGGCACGTCGAAGGTCAAGCGCCTCGAGGTCTATCAGCCGATCCTCACCAACGAGGACCTCGAGCGCATCCGCCAGATCGGGCTCGTGCGCGACAACCACTTCGCCTCGATCACGATCGACATCACCTACCCTGCCGACCGCGGCGCCAACGGCATGAGCTGGGCGCTCGACGTGGTGTGCGCCGAGGCCGAGGAGGCGGTGCGCTCGAAGGAGTACAACATCGTCATTCTGTCCGACCGGGGCACCGGGCCGGATCGGGTGCCCATTCCGTCGCTTCTCGCGACGAGCGCGGTGCATCATCATCTCATCAAGCAGGGGCTGCGGACCTCCGTCGGTCTCGTCGTCGAGACGGGCGAGGCGCACGAGGTGCACCAGTTCGCGACCCTCGCGGGCTACGGTGCCGAGGCGATCAATCCCTATCTCGCCTTCGAATCGATCGAGCAGCTGCTGCCGGAGCTCGGCGAGGAGCTGAGCCTCGCAGAGGCGCAGAAGCGCTACATCAAGGCCATCGACAAGGGCCTGCTCAAGGTCATGTCCAAGATGGGCATCTCGACCTACCAGAGCTACTGCGGTGCCCAGATCTTCGATGCGGTCGGCCTCAAGACGGCATTCGTGAAGCGCTACTTCACGGGCACTCATACCCAGGTCGAGGGTGTCGGCCTGCGCCAGGTCGCGCGCGAGACGTTCGAGCGGCATCGGCAGGCCTTCTCGGACGTGCCCCAGCTCGACGGCATGCTCGATGTTGGCGGCGAGTACGCCTATCGCATCCGCGGCGAGGCGCACATGTGGCGCCCGTCTGTGGTCGCCGACCTGCAGCACGCCGTGCGCACGACCTCGAACGAGGACGCCAAGGCTGGCCGCATCCCGCCGAAGTGGCGCGATTACGCTCGCCGGATCAACGACCAGTCCGAGCAGCTCATGACGCTGCGTGGCCTCTTCCGCATCAAGTCG
>JBFWQN010000059.1:0-15481 GCA_050249405.1 Hyphomicrobiaceae bacterium
GGTCGCGGGGCGTCTCGAAGACGTGGTGCAAGGCGACCGTGAGCTCGACGACGCCGAGGCCCGCGCCGAGGTGGCCGCCGGTGACGGAAACCGCATCGATGGTCTCCTGCCGAAGCTCGGCCGCGACGGCGGCAAGATCCTTCTCAGGCATCAGGCGCAGGTCGGCGGGCGACTGGATCTTGTCGAGGAGAGGCGTCTTCGAGGATGTGCTCATTTTGGACCACGGTCGAGATGTCGGCGCAGACTATCCCGTCGAGGGCGTCTGCGAACCCGGAAAGACCCGTCACTTTCCATACATATAGGCGTTGAGCGGCCAAGTCGCGCCCGTTGAAACGTCGCGGCGGTCACAAACACGCCCACCGGCGCCGTCACGGCGGAGAAAAAGCAGGCGGACGCGGTCGAAAGGCGCGTGCCGTGCGTTGACCCCGGCAGGTGCGGCCCCGATGGCCGCCACAGATCCTGACGGAGGTTTCCCATGCTCGACTGCCCGCGTGCGGCATTGGCCGTTGCATCCCTCGCAGCCTTCGCAGCTCTCGCAGCGCCGCCGGCTAAGGCCGAATGCCTCGACTGCGGGCCCGGCTATGCCTACGGACCGTCCGGCGTTTACGCAGAGCCGGGCTACGTGGCGGTATATGGCTACGGCCCCGCGTATGGCTACCGACCCAGCTACAGCTACCGGTCCACCTATGGCTACGGGCCCTCCAGCGGCTATGGGCCCGCCTACGGCTACGCTCCGGGCGTCTACGGGTATGCGCCGCCGCTCGCGGTCGATGTCGTGCCGCGCAGGCCGAACCGGGTGCTGGGCGTCTATGTCCCCCACTCCAGCCGGCAGGAGACGCGTGCGCAGCGCTTCTTCCGCGCCATCGAGCGGCAGTCGCGCTGACGTGTCACCGCCGGGCTCTATCCCTGCTCGGCCGGCTCGAACGGCTGGGTGCCTTTCGGCACCCCGTCCGGGCCGAAGGTCAGCCGCTCGACCTTGGCCTCGGCCTGCTTCAGGAGCCGGTCGCAGTGAGCCTTGAGGGCATCTCCCCGCTCGTAGATGGCGATCGATTCCTCGAGCTCCACGTCGCCCCTCTCCAGGCGGCCGACGATGGCCTCGAGCTCTTTCAGCGCCCGCTCGAAGCTCAGATCCTTGATGTCGGCGAACCTGGCTGCCGGTGGCTTGGCGCCCTGCATGGCGTACCTCCCTAACGTGTTGTGCGGCGCGAGCGCTCAGCGCTCGGCATCCATCAGCACCTTGACGTGGACGGCGACCGAGCGCGCCAGCGCCGCGAGATTGTAGCCGCCCTCGAGCAGCGAGACGATGCGCCCTCCCGCCTGACGACGTGCGACCTCCGCCAGCTGCTGGGTCACCCACGCGTAGTCGGCCTCCACGAGCTCGAGGTTGGCGAGTGGATCGTCCCGGTGGGCGTCGAAGCCGGCGGAGACGAGCACGAGATCGGGGCCGAAGCTCCTGAGCGCCGGCAGGATGCGCGATTCGAACGCCTCGCGGAACGGCTCGCCGCCGTCGCCGGGCCGCAGAGGCGCGTTCCAGATATTGCCGACGCCACTCTCGGAGAGTGAACCGGTGCCCGGGTAGAGCGGCATCTGGTGTGTCGATCCGAAGAACAAGTCCTTGTCCGACCAGAAGATGTCCTGTGTGCCGTTGCCGTGGTGCACATCGAAGTCCACGACCGCGATGCGCTCGGCGCCGTGCCTGGCGCGAGCGTACATGGCGGCAATGGCGATGCTGTTGAAAAAGCAAAAGCCCATCGCGCGTGCATGCTCGGCGTGGTGTCCCGGCGGGCGAACCTGGCAGAAGGCGTTGCTCGCCTTGCCCGCCATCACCTCGTCGACCGCGAGCAGCCCGGCTCCGACAGCCCGGAGCGCGGCTTCCCACGAGCCCGGTGACAGCACCGTGTCGGGGTCCACGCGGACGGCCATCTCGCCCTCGCCGGGGCGAGCCGCCTTCAGGGCCTCGATGTAGCTCGCGGGATGGGCGAGCGCGATCCACTGCTCCGCGTCGTCGCGCAGCGGCGCCTCGCGGCGGTCGAGGCCGGCGAAGATCTCGTGACCCATCACCTTGTCGATCGCGCGCATGCGGTCGGCCCGCTCCGGGTGCCCGGGACCGGTGTCGTGCGCGACGAACGCGGGGTGCGTGATCAGGAGTGTCGTCATGGGCGCTCCGCTGTTGTGCTTGGCGTGTGGCGTTGCAGACTAGCCGCAGCCGGGGTGATTTCGCCAATGTGATCGAAAGTCAGGGGGTCTATCGATTGCCTCGCAAATCCTGTCGAGATTACCATATTGGGGTTGCTGCAACCGGTGGGTGCCATGCTGAAAATCGTATTTGCCAAGTTCGCGATCGCAGGGCTCGGGCTGGCTGCCGCGATGCTCGCGGGTGATAGCGGCCTGTCGCCGGCGATCGGACAGAGCCGCAGTCTCGAAGGCACGTGGAGCGGCGGCGGCAGGATCGTATTTCCGTCCGGCGAGACGGAGAGGGCGCGTTGCCGGGCGAGCTTCCGGCGTCAGGGTGGCAACAGCTACGGGATGAGTGCCGTCTGCGCGACGCCGTCGGCTCGCGTGGAGCAGAGCGCCGCCGTCACGCACGTGACCGGCAACCGCTATCGTGGCGAGTTCATCAACCAGGAGTTCGGCATCTCCGGCTCGATCCGCATCACGGTGAGCGGCGACAGTCTCAGCGCCTCGCTGTCGGGCGGTGGTGGGTCGGCCGAGTTCGCGCTGAGCCGCTGATCTGCGATCGGTTGTCCGGCGGCACCTCGCCGTGGCACGCTGCCGGAAGCGGCGCCGCACATCGGCGAGGAGTGACGCATGCCGGAGCTGAAGTCCGTCCACCTGTTCACGATCACCGCCACGGTGAGCGCGTTCCACGATGTCGGGCCGGTGCCGGCCGGAACGCGCCACATCGACATGATCGGCCCCGGCCGCTTCGAGGGGCCGCGGCTACGCGGCGAGCTGCTCCCCGGCGGCATGGATATGAAGACGCTGCGTGCCGACGGCTCGATGGTGCCGAACGTCAGGCTGCTGCTGCGCACCGACGATGGCGCGCTGATCTTCATGCACTACACGGGGATACGGCATGGCTCGCCGGAGGTGATGGCCCGCATCGCCCGCGGCGAGACGGTCGCCCCGAGCGAGTACTATCTGCGCAATACTCCCTATTTCGAGACCTCTGCGGCCAAGTACGACTGGCTCAACCGCATCGTCGCCGTGGGGGTCGGCCGCCGAATGCCGGCGCACGCCGAGTACGACGTGTTCGAGATCCTGTAACAGCGACGCTGTCGTTTTACCGAGCGTCACTCGATGGCCCGCCATCGCATCGAGGGTAAGGTCGGTCAAACCTGCGACCCACATTGAAGCCTTGCCAGCGGCATGCCTATCCTTGCCCGCGACAGATCGCAGGAACCGGCAGGGCGAGGGCATGGCAGTCAACTACATCACCGACGAGGTACAAGCGATCATCGGGCCGTGGTCCGCTTGGATCGAGGCCGAGCATCCGCTCGAATCCAGCGAGCTGCGCCGTTTCCACCAGGCGACCATGGATCCGGCACGGCGGTATTGGGACAAGGCCTATGCCCAAGGCTCGCGCTACGGCGGCATCGTGGCGCCGCCGGCGCTGCCGGTGCATGCCTTCCGGCGGCTGTCGACCTCGCTCGACGACCCCTTCGACAATCGCGCCGATCCGGAGTTCGACGGACAAGGGCGCTTCATGCGCCCGGGCCTGCCGAAGGTGCCGGTGCCCCTCGCCGGCATCCTCAACGGCGGCTACGAGTACGAGATGCTGAGCTATGCCCGGCTCGGCGACCGCATCCAGTGCCGGAGCCGCTATCAGGACATTGTGCAGAAGGACTCGAAGCGCGGGCCGATGGTCCTGGTCGTCATCGAGGACGAGTACAGGACCTCCGACGGGCGCATGCTGCTCAAGTCGGTCAACACGCAGATCATGCGTTGAGGGGGAGACGGCATATGATTTACGAGGACATCGCCGTCGGCGCGGAGATCCCGGCCATCTCGAAAGGCCCGCTCACCAGCGCGCACGTGGTGCGGTGGTCGGCTGCCATGGAGAACTGGGCACCGATCCACTACGACTGGCGGTATGCGACCGAGCACGACGGCCTGCCCGACATCCTGGTCAACGGCTCGTGGAAGCAGCACGTGCTGATCCAGTGCCTGAACGACTGGCTCGCCGACAAGGGCTGGCTGTGGCGAACGAGCTTCCAGTACCGCGGCATGACCGTACCCGGCGATACTTTGACGGCCTGGGGGCGCGTCACGGCGAAGCGTGAAGCCGGTCTCTACGGCGTGGTCGAGCTCGAGATCGGGCTCAGGGACCAGAAGGGTGTGGAGACGACTCCCGGCAAGGCGACGGTGGTGCTGTCTCGACGCGGGGGGCCGGACGTGCCCTATCCGTTCGATCCGGCCGTGCTCGCTTGAGGGTTGCGAAGGCGGCGTGCAGCCGCCTTCACGACGGAGGTGCGGCTCAGCTTCCGGGCAGGTCGTGCACCTCGGGGAAGAACATCTCCTTCCAGCTTTTCGGCTCGACCTTGATCGAGCCCGTTCGATACATGAACTGCGCGATCTGCAGCGTGCCGACCGGCGTCGCCTGGAACACCATGTCGGGAGCATCGAGGATCTGGAATGCCTTCTCGGCGCCGACCTTGTCGCCTGTGATCTCGACGTAGGTGCGAGCCGCCTTGCGCCGATCCGCATTGAGCAGCGCGTGGCCTTCCTTCAGCGCCTCGACGACGGCCTTGAGCGTCTTCGGGTTGGCCTTGCGAAAGGCCTCCGAGGCGAGACTCACGCCGTTGGTGCCCGGGCCATTGTAGACATCGTGGCTCGAGATCAGCCGGCGAACGCGCGGGTCGGCCAGCGCCGTCCGGTCGAAGGGCGGCGCCGCGAAGTGCGCGGTGATCTCACCCGTGCCCGAAAGAAGGGCCGCGAGCGCGTCGGGGTGGCCGCGCGAGATGGTGAGATGGTCGAGCTTCTTGTGGTTGCCGGCGCCCCAGATCTTCTCGGCGGACATCTGCAGCAGGAGCGCCTGCGTCGAGTTCAGCACGCCCGGCAGCGCGATGCGGTCCTTGTCGGTGAAATCGGCGATCGACTTCACGTCGGGATTGCGCGTGACCAGGACCAGCGGCACGGCGTTGAAAGCGCCGAGCGCCAGAATGGCATTGGCCGTCCCGCGCGTGCGTGCCCAGAGCGGCAGGAAGCTCGGCACACCGGTCGAGGCGATCTCGACGGAGCCCGAGAGCAAGGCGTCGCGAATGGCGTCGTTGTTCGATACTCGGCTGTAGGTGAGCTTTGGCGCGGGCAGGCCCTGGGCCACGGCGTGCTTCTCGACGAGCTTTTCCTTCTCCATGATCGCGAAGACCAGGAAGGTGAGCGAGGGGCCGGAGACGACGCGCACCTCGCCCATCTCGGCGGCGGCGGAGCGCGGCAGGAGCAGAGCCGCGACGAGGGCGAGGCTCGCGACCGCGGCGCGTGCGCCCACTACGGCTCGAACGAGGCCCGAGGCGGCCGTTCCGACTATCATGTGTGGTGTCCTCCCTGCTTAAGAGTCCGGCAATCCGTCCGGCGGCACTGCGCCGGACGTCCCGGTTGCCACAATGGTGGCCCGGATGAACGCGGGAGGGAAGGGGCGAAGGCCCGGGGGATCTACCGGGCCAAGCTCGCGTGTGACGACGAGTGCCTCGCCGGGCCGTTCCGCGAAGCGAAGCCGGACTCGGGAGGCACCGAGAAGGCTAGACGACGCCTTCTTTCTTGAGCGCGTCGAGGTCGTTCCGCGAGAAGCCCAGCCACTCGGAGTAGACGTCCTCGTTGTTGGCGCCGAGCACGGGCGAGGCGGTCACCTTCACGTAGCTTTCCGACATTTTCACCGGCCAGCCGGGAATCCACAGCTTGCCGCGCACGGGGTGGTCGATCTCGGAGAAAATCTCGCGCTCGCGCATGGTCGGATCGTCGGAGAGCTCCTTGGTATCCATCACGGCGCCGCACGGCACGCCCGCCGCGCCGAGCTTCTCCATCGCCTCGTGCTTGGTGAACTGCATCGTCCACTTCTCGATCTCGGCGGTGATCTCCTTGGCATTGTCGCCGCGCATGACCGGCGTCGCAAGTCGCGGATCGGCCTTCAGATCGGCACGTCCGATGACGTCGCAAAGGTTCTCCCAGTGCGCGTTGGTTGCCCGGCTCGTGTAGATGAACACGTAGTCGTTGTGGCCGCCTGGCTTGCAGCGGAAGACCTCGCACGGCGCATTGCCGAGCACGACGGAATTGCCGTTCCGCTCGCACGCCTTGTTGGTCATGAGCTGGCGCGAGTAGGCGATGCGGCAGTAGTTGACCATGGCGTCCTGCATGGCGACCTCGACCTTCTGGCCCTTGCCGGTCACGGTGCGCTGATAGAGGGCTGCCAGCACGCCGATGACGGCGTGCAGTCCCGTGCCGGTGTCGCCGAGCGTGACGCCGGGCTTGATCGGCCGGCCGTCGTGCTCGCCGGTGATCGACATGACGCCGCCCGCCGCCTGCGCGATCATGTCGAAGGCCAGATTCTTCTCGAAGGGCGAGCCTCTGCCGAAGCCTTTCACCGTCGCATAGACGATGCGCGGATTGATCTTGGCCACCTCCTCGTAGGAGAAGCCGAGCTTCTCGATGACGCCGGGCGCGAAGTTCTCGGCGAAAACGTCGCCCTTCCGGATGAGGTCGCGCAGGATCTCCTTGCCGCGCGCCGACTTCAGGTTGAGCGTCACCGACTTCTTGTTGGCGTTGAGCAGCATGAAATAATAGCTGTCCGCGTCCTTGCGCTCCGATGAGGCGCTGCGGCCCTGCTCGCCGCCCTTCGGGTTCTCGACCTTGATCACCTCGGCGCCGAGCCAGGCGAGCGTCTCCGTGATGGATGTGCCGGCCTCGAACTGGGTGAGATCGACGACCTTGATGCCGGCGAGCGCGGGCTTGCCTGTGGCAGACGGGGCGGTCATGGCATTCTCCGTTGGGCTGGGGCTGGGCGGGGGCTCAGCGTTTCGCGAGGCTGGCCACTGCGGCGGCACAGGCCGCCAGAGTCTCGGTCGCCAAGGATGGGTCACCCGCTCGCCGCTCGTCAATCACCCAGCGCAGCCATGCACCGGACGCAGACATGCGAAGCCCGCGAGCACCGGGCAGATGCTCGCGGGCGGACTGGCGGCAGAGGCTGTCGGCTACTCGATCTTGATGTTCGCCTGCTTGATGAGGTCGCCGATGGTCTTGAAGTCGTCCTCGAAGTGCTTCTTGAGGTCGGCGGTTCCCTGGATGACGGGAACGGCCGAGCTCTTCTGCATGGTGGCCTTCATCTCGGGCGTTTTCGAGATCTCGTTGATCTTGGCGTTGAGCTTCTCGACGATATCGGAGGGCGTGGCCGGGGGCGCATAGAGAGCGAACCACACCGGCACGTCGGCATCCTTCACGCCCGCCTCGGTGAGCGTCGGCACGTCCGGGAACTCGGCGAAACGCTCGTGATGGTTGACGTTGAGCAGCGTCAGCTTGCCAGCCTTGGCATGGGGCAGCGTGGAGCCTTCGTTCATCATGTCGACGACGCCGGCGAGCAGGTCGTTCAGGCTGTCCGAGCCGCCGCGATAGGGCACGTGCAGGACGTCGATGCCGGTCCGGAACTTCAGCGCCTCGAGCCGCATGTGCGTCGTGGTGCCGGCGCCCGACGAGCCGAAGGTCAGCTTGCCCGGGTTCTTCTTGGCGTAGGCGACCATGTCCTGGAGCGTCTTGAAGCCGTGCTTCGGGTGCACCACGAAGCCCGAGATCGAATCGCCCATGCGTGCCACGAGCACGAACTGCTTCGGGTCATAGTTGAGCTTGCGCAGCAACGGCTGGAACACGGTCGTCGAGTTCGACGAGAACAGGAACGTGTAGCCGTCGGCCGCGGAGCGGAATGCGGCCTCGGCGCCGATCAGGCCGGAGGCGCCGCCGCGGTTCTCGATGACGAACTGCTGGCCGAATGCCTTGGCCAGCGCCTCGGCCCAGGGCCGGGCCAGCAGGTCCGTCGCTCCGCCCGCAGCGAACGGCACGATGATTTTGACGGGTCGTTGCGGCCAGCTCGAATCGGCCATCGAGGCGGATGGCGAAAAGCAGGCCATCGCGGCTGCGGCTGTCGCCGACAGCGCGAGGAACGTGCGCCGAAACATGTTGGGTCTCCCTTGTTTTTCCCCAGGGCCTCAACATGGTTCGGCAGTGCCGCCGACGTCAATGGCGGCACCGTCGCGGACATCGTCGCCGCTATTCGAACTTGATGTTGGCCACCTTGATCAGCTCGGCGAGGCTCCTCCTGTCCTTCTCCATGAAGGCGCGGATCTCGTCGGGTGTCTGGATCACGGGCACGGCGGAGGCTTTCTGCAGGCGCTCCTTCATCTCCGGGGTGGCGCTGATCTCGCGCACCTTGGCATTGAGGCGGTCGATGATCTCCACCGGCGTGCCCCCCGGCGCATAGAGTGCGAACCAGGCGGGGACGTCGGCATCCGGCACGCCGAGCTCGGTCAGGGTCGGCACGTCCGGGAACTCGGCGAAGCGCTCGGTGTGATTCATGTTGAGCAGAACGAGCTTGCCGGCCTTGCAGTGCGGCAGCGACGAGGCCTCGTTCATGAGGTGGATCGTGCCGGCCAGGATGTCCTGCAAGGTCTCGGCGCCACCGCGGTAGGGCACGTGCAGGATGTCGGTGCCAGTCTTGTAGCGCAGCATCTCGTAGCGCAGGTGCGGCAGCGTTCCCGGCCCCGACGAGCCGAACGTCAGCTTGCCGGGATTGGCCTTGGCGTAGGCGATCATCTCCTTGAAGGTCTTCGCCGGCACCGACGGGTGCATGGCGAAGCCACCCATCGAATCGCCCATGCGCGCCACCGGCATGAAGCTCGCCGCGTCGTAGGTGAGCTTGCGCATGAGTGGCAGCGTGACGGTCGCGGTGTTCGAGGAGAAGAAGAAGGTGTAGCCGTCGGGTGCGGATTTAGCGGCCGCCTCGGCACCGATCATGCCGGAGGCGCCGCCCCGGTTCTCGATGATGAACTGCTGGTTGAAAGCCTTGCCGAGCACCTCGGCCCAAGGGCGCGCCACGAGATCGGTGGCGCCCCCTGCCGCGAACGGCACGATCATTTTCACTGGCCGCTCGGGCCAGCTCCCCTGCGACCGGACGACGGCCGGTGCAAAAACCGAGGCGGCCCCTGCCGCTCCCGCAAGCCTGACGAACTGACGGCGATGCATCGTTTCCTCCCCACTTGTGGTCGTGGATCGGAGGAGGATCGCCAGCGGAACGAGGCGCGTCAATCGATCAAGCAAGGCAGAGGCGCCGAGGCGCTCGGCTCAGCGCGTCGTGCCCGTCTTGAAGTCGTGCACGATGCCGCTCTCCTGGCACGCCGGATCGGCGAGGCGCAGGAACAGCGGCACGATGTCCTCGGGCGTCTTGAGGCTCATCGGGTCCTCGCCAGGAAAGGCCTTGGCGCGCATGCCCGTGCGGATGGGGCCCGGGTTGACGACGTTGACCTTCGCCGGCGTGTCGGCGAGCTCCAGCGCCCAGGTCTTGGCGAGCGCCTCGAGACCGGCCTTGGATACCGAGTAGGGCCCCCAGTAGGCATTGCGGGCGAGCGCCGCCCCCGACGAGACGAAGATGGCGCGGCCGGCATCCGAGCGCCTGAGCAGCGGGTCGACCGAGCGCACGATGTGCCAGTTGGCCGTGAGATTGATGTCGATGACCTCGCGCCAGCTGTCGGATGTAATGTGGCCGAGGGGCGACAGGGGCCCGAGGATTCCCGCATTGGCCACGAGGATGTCGAGCCGACCCCAGCGCTGCAGCAGCGTGGGGCCGAGCGCATCGAGCTTGTCGGTGCGCTTCAGGTCGAGCTCGACCAGCGTGGCTGCGCCGCCGGCCGCGCGAATGTCGTCGTCGAGCTCCTCGAGCGCGCCGACCGTCCGCGCCATGACCACGACGTGGGCTCCTGCCTTCGCGAGCCCGAGGGCCACAGCCCGGCCGATGCCGCGGGAAGCGCCGGTGACGAGGGCTAGGCGGCCGGCGAGCGGCTTCGATGTGGGCATGCGCAGGAGGCTCCGGTGGTGGTCGATCGGGGCTGGCTCGGTGGCCCTTCTCGCGCACTACTTACTGCAAGCTCGACGCCTTCGCGAGCCTGCTGTCCCGATTTGGGGCGTAGACGGGTCATGAAGTGCGCCGGGCATGTGCTTGGGCACGAGCGATGGCGCGTCAGCGGCTCGCCATGCGCACGATCAGCGACAGCGCCGCCTCGACGGTCGCGAGCCGGATCGTCGTGCGGCCGATGTCGCCGAAGCGACACTCCTGATGCAACGGCTCGCGTCCCACGGCTGCGACGGCGATATGGACGAGGCCCACCGGCTTGCTCGCCGTGCCGCCCTCCGGTCCGGCAATGCCGGTGACCGCGACACTGATATCGGCCTCCGAGTGCATGAGCGCACCCTCCGCCATCGCGTGTGCGACCTCGGGGCTGACCATGCCGTGCTCGGCAATCAACTCGCTGCGGACGCCGAGCATCTCGATCTTGGCGTCCTGCGAGTACGTGACGAATCCCCGATCGACGACGCCCGAGGCGCCGGGAATCTCCGTCAGCACAGCAATGATGAGACCGCCGGTGCAGCTCTCGGCCGTGGCCAGTCGCTCGCCATGCCCCCTCAGGAGATCGATGACGGCGGCCGCCCGACGCTGCAAGTCTTCAGTGAACATCCAGGCATCCGATATCAGCGCCGATCGTGTCGATCGAAACGCTAAATCGGTGCGGAGGCCGTGGCAACGCGGAATGGCCAATGATCGAGTGATCGGCCTGATGGCTCAGGGAACAGCGAGCTTCTCGGCCTGGGACAGGAGACCGTCGAGGATAGACCGTGTCTCGGGTCCCATGATCTCGGTGGAGCGGCGCTGAGCCTCCTGCCAGAGCGGGAATGCCTCGCGGATCACGGCCTTCCCCTTCGGCGTGAGATGCAGACCGCGTCCGCGCCGACCGGCGGGTGGGTCCATCTCGATATGG
The DNA here is from genome assembly GCA_050249405.1 of Hyphomicrobiaceae bacterium. Classification (GTDB taxonomy): domain Bacteria; phylum Pseudomonadota; class Alphaproteobacteria; order Rhizobiales; family Hyphomicrobiaceae. Next base: position 11,010 of record JBFWQN010000059.1, read on the forward strand.
CCGAGGGCAAGCAGCCGCTTCAAGTTGCGCGACAGCGTCGATTTCTCGATGTCGAGATCGAGGCCGATCTCGGCGGCAGTGATGCCGTCGGTATGGGCGAGCTGGGTCAGCAGGGTGAATTGGCTGGCCGTGATCTTATGCGGACGAAGCGCGTCGTCATAAACGCGCGTGACGATGCGGCTGAGCTGGCGCACCCGCGTCGCGATGCAAGCCTCGGACGTCGAGGTTGCGATCGAGCCGAGATCGGGTTGGGCGGTCCGCACCGGCGGCGTCATGATGTTCATGTGATGGTCCCCCGCAGTCCCCGTGGCGATACAACAGCTCTTGCCTCGATTCGGGGGTGGGCAGCAACGGTGATGCTCGCCAGCTTGGATGAAGTCGCGGCGAATGGCTTGCGCGAGTTAAACTTATTGGTGCAAATGAATTTAAAATCTACTGAAGGTGGTGTGTTCTCGGCAGCGGAGAAACGTGTCCGGGAGAGCTCCCGGCCTCAGCAAGCGAGAGCAACCATGTATCCTGCGTACGCCGCTATTCTCGTGGCTTCCAGCCTGACCCTCTATCCGGGCGCGGGCGACCGTCCGCTCACTGTTCCGGGCATCGGCGATGGCCCACGCGTCGAGGCGCTGATCGACAAGGGCCCGATCGTCGAGCTGGTGGTGGCCTGCCCGCGCGGAACAGCGATCCTCAGCTACTCGAAAGTGGAAGGCCTGTTCTGCGGCCCGGCCAAAGGTTGCGGCAAGTCGCTGGCGCCCGTGGCCCGCGCCGCTTGCCGGTGACTTGCCGGTCTCAGCTGCCGCGCGAAGGCGAGTGGCTCAGCCGCCGACCTCGGTGAGCAGCGAGAGCTGCCGGTGGCTGTTGCCGTCCTGATCGACGAGCCGCGTCGGGTAGTCGCCGGTGAAGCAGTGGTCCGTGAACTGGGGGTGGAGCGTATTGCGCCGCTCATGCCCCATCGCCCGGTACAGGCCCTCGACCGACAGGAACGCGAGGCTGTCGGCCTCGAGGTAGGCGCGCATCTGCTCGATGGTGTGGTTGGCGGCGAGCAGCTCCGTCGTGCGCGGCGTATCGATGCCGTAGAAGTCGGGGTAGCGGATCGGCGGGCTCGAAATGCGCATGTGCACCTCGCGGGCCCCCGCCTCCTTGAGCATCGCCACGATCTTCTTCGAGGTTGTGCCGCGCACGATGCTGTCGTCGATGAGCACGACGCGCCGGCCCTTGATCACGCCGGGGTTGGCCGAATGCTTGAGCTTGACGCCGAGCGCGCGGATCTTCTGCTCGGGCTCGATGAACGTGCGGCCGACATAGTGATTGCGGATGATGCCGAGCTCGAAGGAGACCCCTCCCTCCTGGGCATAGCCGATGGCCGCTGGCACGCCCGAGTCGGGCACGGGGACGACGACGTCCGCGGCGACGGCCGATTCCTGGGCCAGCACGGCGCCCATCATCTTGCGCATCTCATAGACGCTGCGGCCGCCGATCACGCTGTCCGGTCGCGCAAAATAGACGTACTCGAACACGCACGGGCGGGCCGGCTTCCGCGCGAATGGCCGGTGGCTCTCGACGCCCTCGCTGGTGATGACGACCACCTCGCCGTTCTCGATCTCGCGCACGAGCTGGGCGCCGACGATGTCGAGCGCGCAGGTCTCGGAGGTGAGCACCCAGGCGCTGCCGAGCCGGCCGAGCACGAGCGGGCGGATGCCGACGGGGTCGCGCGCGCCGATGACCATATCGTTGGTCAGGCAGGCGAGCGCGTAGGCGCCCTCGATCTGGGTGATGGAATCGATGAACCGCTCGACGATGCGGCGCTTCTTCGAGCGCGAGATCAGATGCAGGATAACCTCCGTATCGGAGGTCGACTGGCAGATCGCGCCGGAGCGGACGAGGTCCTCGCGGATGGTGAGCGCGTTGGTCAGGTTGCCGTTGTGGGCGACGGCGAAGCCGCCCTGGTCGAGGTCGGCGAACAGCGGCTGCACGTTGCGAAGAACCACATCGCCGGTGGTCGAGTACCGATTGTGGCCGAGCGCGATGTTGCCAGCCAGACGGGCGATCACCTCTTTCGAGGAGAAGTTGTCGCCGACGCGGCCGAGGCGGCGCTCCTGATTGAAGCGGCGGCCGTCATAGGTGACGATGCCACAACCCTCCTGGCCCCGGTGCTGGAGCGCGTGGAGGCCGAGCGCGGTGATGGCGGCCGCATTCTCGTGGCCGAAAACGGCGAATACGCCGCAGTGCTCGCGCAGGCGGTCGTTGGGATGTCGCTTGCCGTCGGGCGCGAGGCTGCTCGCGGCCAAGTTTGGACACCAGGAGCCGTCGATCGTGACGGTGCCCGGTCCAGTGCTGCCCACATCCGCCATCGCCTGCTCCGCCGCCCGGGCTTTGCGATCACATAACGGGCCACCCGTCCGGGCCCGCAAGTGCCGTCGTGCCGCGATATATGACGAACTTGCGACGCGCGCCAAGGCCATGCGGCGCTTCGTCGAGTACGATCGTTACCCTGACCTTGCTGGCCGGCAGCAATCCCTGCTGCTCGCCCTTCGGCTCAGTGAGCGAGGACGGCACGACCTTGACCAGGATGTTGCGGAACGTGTGGCCCGCGCTCTTTATATAGGGAAGCGAGCGGGCGCTGCGAACCCATTCGAACTGGTTGGTCGGATCGGGGAAGAACGCCTCGTAGAACATATAGGGAATAACGATCAGCACGAAGCCGCGGACGGCTCCGAAGATGAAGCCGAGTACGCGGTCGACCATGCCGACGCCGCTGTCCTGGATCGAATCCGAGATGCGGGCCGTGAGCAGATGCACCACGATCAGCACGATCAGGAAGATGATGGCGCCCATCACGATCTGCGCCACGGGGATCGGCACGCTGAATTGCTTGGCGAGATGCTCTGCGGCCGGCTTGTGGTAGAGCACGAAGTAGAGCAGCGCACCCAAGGCCGCGACCCAAGACAGGATCGACAGGACCTCGCGGGTGAAGCCGCGGTACATCGCGAGGAGGCCCGACAGGATGGCCACGGCAACCAGCGCGGCATCGAGGTAGGTGAGGGGCCCGAGCATTGGGCGTCGTTCCTTGGCTAGGGACCGGCCGGTCGGCCGAGCGCGCCGCCGGGGCGGCGTCTCAGTCGCACGGACCGATGGTGAGGGCAAGCTCCTTCAGGTGCGCGATACGCGTCGTCCCAATACGGACCGCATCCGGCTCGATCTCGCCTGCCATGGGTATGACGGCACGCTTGAAGCCAAGCTTCGAGGCCTCCTTGAGGCGCGTCGTCATGTGGCCGGCAGCCCGTACTGAGCCCGACAGGCTGATCTCCCCGAAATACACGTGGTCTGACGGCAGTGCAGCACCCGATAGTGACGAGAGCAGGGCGGCGGCGGCGGCGAGGTCGGCGGCGGGCTCCGAGATACGCATGCCGCCGGCAACGGCCAGATAGACGTCGTGCTGCGCCAGGCTGACGCCGCAGCGGGCGTCGAGGACGGCGAGCACCATCGACAGGCGATTGGCGTCCCAGCCGACGACGGCGCGGCGCGGCGTGCCGAGGGCCGACGGGGCCACGAGGGCCTGGATCTCGACCAGAAGCGGGCGCGTACCCTCAACGCCCGCAAACACCGCCGCGCCCGGGGCGCCGACGTCGCGGTCGCCGAGGAACAGCTCGGACGGGTTCGCGACCTCGCGCAGCCCCTGCGTCGCCATCTCGAAGACGCCGATCTCGTCGGTGGCGCCGAAGCGGTTCTTGACCGAGCGCAGAATGCGGAACGGATGGCCGCGCTCGCCCTCGAACGACAGCACGGTGTCGACCATGTGCTCGATCACTTTCGGGCCTGCGATTTGGCCGTCCTTGGTGACGTGGCCGACGAGCAGCAGCGCGGCACCGGATTGCTTCGCGTAGCGGATCAGCGAGCCCGTGGCGGCGCGCACCTGACTGACGGTGCCGGGCGCCGCGTCGAGCGCGTCGGCCCAGAGCGTCTGGATCGAGTCGACCACGACGAGGTCCGCACGGCGGTCCTCGCCGAGGGTCGCCAGGATGTTGGACAGGTTGGTCTCGCTGGCGAGCAGCACGGGGGCGCCGGAAAGGCCCAGTCTCTCGGCACGGAGCCGTACCTGCGCCGCCGCCTCCTCGCCCGAGAAATAGAGCGTGCGGCGGCCGGCCGATGCGAGCGAGGCGCACAGCTGCAGCAGCAGGGTCGATTTGCCGATGCCGGGCTCGCCGCCGATCAGAAGCGCCGAGCCGGGGACGATGCCGCCGCCCGTCACGCGGTCGAGCTCGTCGATGCCGGTTCCCATGCGCGGTGGCGCCTCGCCGCGGGCCGCGAGCGTCTCCATGACGACGGCACGCCCGCGCGATGAGCGCGTCATCCCCGATCCTGGCGGCGGGGTGGTGTCGGCTTCCTCGACGAGCGTGTTCCGCTCGCTGCAGTGGGGGCACTTTCCCACCCACTTCGGCGAGAGGCCGCCGCAGTTCTGGCAGACGAATGACGAG
>JBFWQN010000060.1:0-15458 GCA_050249405.1 Hyphomicrobiaceae bacterium
TGAGATTCCAGGACGCCACGAAATCGTAGGGCACGGCGGCGAGAATGCCCCACGCCGATTTCGCGCCGACGATCTTCCAGATGCCCAGCAGCGACACGCCTCCGAGTGCGACGCCGACCGGCACCCTCAGCAGCAAGAGCACGACGAGGGCCGCGAGCGCCACGCCACTCAAGGTGAGATCGTCCATGCAATTGGTTCCGTCAGGTGGCAGTTTCTCGTTTCGCCCGCGGACGCTGGCGAGCGGACGTCAGTCGATGAGCTTGCGCTCCTCGGATTGGGCCAGCACGGAATTGTCGCCAGCGAACAGCCGCCAGGCTTTGTAGATCAGCACGAGGGTCAGCAGACCGCAGCCGAGCGGCAGATAGAAGCGCGTCGGCCAGACGGTGATCTGCGAGTTTCCCAGGGCGATCTCGCCCACGTTGTATTTCTGGAGCGCGTCCTCGAAAGAGCGCACCGTGAACATGGCGAAATAGGTCGCGGAGACGAGCGCGACCACGCCGATCAGCAACTCGCACAGGCGCCGCGGCAGATGCTGCGTGAGAATCTCGACCACGATGTGCGCGTTGAGCACCTCGACGACGGCCAGCGGCAGGAACACGATGGCGACGATATAGTAGGTGGACACGATCTCGATCGTGTTGGCGAAAGGCGCCGAGAAGATGTAGCGCATCGCCACGTCCAGATTGATGTGAAGCATCATCAGGATCAGGGCGACGCCGGAGATGAGCGCGAATAGATTTGCGGCTCCGGTCAATAGCCGGTTCGGCATATGCTTCCTCCCTCGAGGCTGCCCGGATCTGCGTCCGGTGCACCTACGCTATGACGGCAGAGAATGGCCGCCAAGTCAAACAGGCGACGCCCGGCGCGATCGGGCTCGTCGGATGGCCAATGCGCGGGCTGGTCCGCTGCCGCGGGGCGGTGGATTAAGGCGGACGACGGCTGATCGAGACGAGACCGGCCAGCCGGAGGGCCGCAGAGCGTCTCCTCGTACGCACCCTCTCACCCGCTGGCGCGGGCCGGCTATTCCGTCCGGCTCTCGCGCTCCGGTGCCTGCAGTGTCGTGCCGCCATCGACGACGAGCACCTGGCCGGTGATGTAGCGGGCATTGTCGGACAACAGGAATTTCACGGCGTTGCCGATGTCCCAGCCAGTGCCCTCCGCGCCGAGCACGGAGGCCTTGCGCCGCGCATCGCGGGCCTCGACGCTCATGCCGTTGCCGCGGTTGTAGACCATCGGCGTATAGACGGGGCCCGGCGCCACGCAGTTGACGCGGATGCCGTCGCGACCGTGGTCGACGGCCATCGCCTTGGTGAGACCGATCACGGCCGCCTTCGAGACGGTGTAGGTGGTGAGCCCGCGCGGCCTGAGCGCCGAGATCGACGAGATGTTGACGATGGCACCGCCGCCCGCGGTCTTTTTCATGGCAGGGATGGCGTGCTTCGAGGTGAGGAACATCACCTCGACGTTGACCTGCATCACCCGCTGGTAGGTCTCGAGCGCCTCGTCGACGACCGAGCCCTTCGAGCCGATGCCGATGTTGTTGTCGAGGAAGTCGAGCCGGCCCCAGCGGTCGACGGCCGCCTCGACCATGCGCCGGCATTCGGCCGGCTGCGTGAGGTCGCCGCTGTGCGCCTCGGCCGTGCCGCCCGCGTCGCGGGCGAGCGCCACCGTGCGCTCGGCGAGCGCCAGGTCGTGGTCGACGACGAGCACGCGCGTGCCGGCCTTGGCGAGAAGGATGGCGGCCGCGCGGCCGTTGCCGATGCCGTTCGGATCGGTGGCGCCGCCACCTGCCACGATGGCGACCTTGCCGGCGAGACCCGGATCGTCGGGGATCTGGATGGACATGCGACCTTCTCCCTCTCCCCGCACGCGGGAATGACCTCAGCGCCCTTTGAAGTTGGCCACGCGCCGCTCGGCGACGGCCTTGACGCCCTCGCGGAAGTCCTCGGTCTGGCGAAGCTCGCTCTGGATCTTGAGCTCGTGATCCGTGGCAGCGCGCACCGCGTCGGCCATGCCCTTGCGCACCGTCGCGCGCGTCTCCTGCACGGCGAGCGGCGCGGACTCCGAGATGTCGTTGGCGAGCTTGATCGCCGCCGGGAGCGTCTCGGCCGCGCTGCCGACCAGCACGTCCGCGAGACCGATCTTCAGCGCCTCCTCGCCGTTGAGGCGGCGCCCCGTGTAGAACATCAGGTTGGCCTGCTGGTCGCCGATCAGGCGCGGCAACGTGTAGGTGAGGCCGAAGCCGGGGTGGAAGCCCAGCCGGGTGAAGTTGGCGGCGAAGCGCGACTCGGGGCACGCCACGCGGAAATCCGGGACCAGCGCCAGGCCCAGGCCGCCGCCGATGGCCGGCCCCTGGATGGCGCCGACGATCGGCTTCCTCGTGCGGAAGAGGCGAACGGCCTCCTGATAGAGATGGCCGCCCATCTGGTTCTCGTTCGGGCGGTTCCCTTGAGCGTCGAGCTTCGAGCCGTCGCCGAAGTTGGCGCCCGCGCAGAACGACTTGCCTTGAGCCGAGATCACCACCGCGCGGATGTTGCTGTCGCGGTCGTAGCCCTCGCAGGCGTCGGCGATCTGCTTGATCAGCGACATGTCGAAGAAGTTGTGCGGCGGCCGGCGGATCTCGATCAGGCCGACGTGGCCCTGGGTCTGGACGGCGATATCGGTGAACTGGGTCATGGGTCTCGCTCCGGTTTATCGTTTGTCATCCTCGGGCGTGTCCCGAGGACCCATTTCTCCGCTTGCGCTGCAGCCGAGGCTCTCGCTCTCTGCGCCGCCGCGCTCCAAGTTCGTCCATCGATCGTTCTGCACGATGGGTCCTCGCGACGAGCGCGAGGATGACATCTCTAAGGCCTCACTGCACTTTCACGATCAGCGCGTCGGCAATGGTGGCGCCTTGGCCTTCCGGATGCACGATCACCGGGTTCAGGTCGACCTCGGCGATCGTGTCCTTGTGGTCGGCGGCGAGCTCGGAGAGCCTGACGATCATGTCGACCAGCGCGGCCTTGTCGGCAGCAGGCTCGCCGCGTACGGGACCGAGAAGAGCCGCGCCCTTGAGCCGCCCGATCAGAGTCTCGGCTTCCGCGCGCGTGACAGGTACCGGAGCGAACGCGACGTCCTTCAGCACCTCGACGTGGATGCCGCCGAGGCCCAGCATCAGCATCGGTCCATAGTGCGGGTCGCGCGTGATGCCGAGGATCACCTCGCGGCCCTTCCTGGCCATGGCCTGAACCAGCACGCCCTCGATCTTGGCGTCCGGCTTGTAGGCCTTGGCCGAGGCCACGATGCGGTCGTAGGCAGCGCCGACCGCCTCGTCCGTCGCGGCGCCGAGGGCCAGCGCGCCGGCCTCCGTCTTGTGCAGGATGTCGGGCGACTGCACCTTCAGCGCCACCGGCCCACCGATCTCCTTCGCAGCGGCGACGGCTGCCTCGCGCGATGGCACCAGCTTCTCCTTCGCACCCACGGCGAGGCCGTAGGCCTGCAGGACCGGCTTCGAGGCGGCCTCGGTCAGTGCGCCGCTGGCCTTGGCGAGGAGCGCGCTCGCTGTGGCCTTGGCGGTGGCCGGGGCGGTGCGCACGTCGGGCGTCGCGAGGAACCTCTCGCGGAGCGCGTTCCACTCGGCCATGTGGCGCATCGTGGTCACGACGTTCTGCATGTTCGTGTAAAGCGGGAAGCCCGCCTCCGAGAGGACTTTCACGGCGGCCGGGGCCGGCAGCGTGTAGGTCCACATCAGCACGGGCTTGCCGGCGGCTTTCTTGATGGCCGCCAGCTTCTCCGCCTCGTGCGTCAGGTGCTCGGCGGAGCGTGCGCTCATGATGGCCATGACGCCATCGATCACCGGGCTCTCGACGAGCGGCCCGATGAGCCCCGCATAGCCGATCTGGCGGATGGCCTGCGCCGTGCCGTCGACGGGGTTCTGCGACGTGCCGTAGGACGGCAGCAGCGGATCGAGCCTGGCGCGCGTCGCGGCATCGAGCGTCGGCACCTCGAGGCCGGCCTGGGTGCAGGTGTCGGAGAGCCAGACGCCGCCGCCGCCGGAGCCCGTGCAGATGCCGATGCGGCGTCCCTTGGGCAGCCGGTCCTTCCAGCACAGGAAGCCGTTGGCGATATCGACCATCTCCTCGACTTGGTTGCCCTCGATCACGCCGTAGCGCTGGGCGATGGCCTGGAACGAGGCATAGGAGCCGGCAAGCGCGGCGGTGTGCGAGGCGGCGGCACGTGCACCTGCGTCGGTCTTGCCGAGCTTGGAGACGATCAGCGGCTTGCCGGCCCTGAGCGCCTTCTCGGCGACCCGGCGGAAGGTCTCCGGCGTCTTGATGTCCTCGAGCATCATGAGGAAGGCATCGGTCTTGCCCTCGTCGAGCAGGTGCTCGACGATCTCGAGGCCTTCGAGGCAGGCCTCGTTGCCGGTGGTCACGATGTAGTCGAACGCCATCTCCTTCGGCCGGCCGCGATCGAAGAAGGAAAAGCCCATGCCGCCGGACTGCGCGACGAGCGCCACGCGGCCGTTGGCGCGATTGGCCGGAAGCAGCGGAATGTCCGAGGGGCCGGCCACCGGCGAGAAGGTCGGCAAGAGCGCCGCATCGATCGAGGCGAAGCCTTCCGAGTTCGGCCCCGTCACCGCCATGGCGTAGCGCTGGGCGATGGCTTTCAGCTCCGCCTGCATCTTGGCGCCCGCCTCACCCGGCTCCTCCGCGAAGCCCGAAGAGATGATGGCCGCCGCCTTGACACCGGCCTTGCCGCACGCCTCGAGCTCGGTGGGCACGAACTGGGCCGGCACGATGAGGATGGCGAGATCGACGGGGCCGGGGCAGTCGCCGATGGACTTGTAGGCCTTGAGCCCCTGCACCTCGGCATGGCTGCGGCTCACCGGGTAGATCTTGCCGGCGTAAGGGTGCAGCAGCATGAACTCGAGGATGCGGCCCCTCAGCCCCTGCCCCTTCGGGGCCGCGCCGACGACGGCCACCGACCTCGGGTTCAACAAGGCGCCGATGTCACGAGTCTTTTTCATTCGATCATCCCGCCGTCTCCACCGACGTCATCCCCGCGAAGGCGAGGACCCACGGCACGTCCCGGTGTGATTGCAGCTTGTCGTGGGTGCCCGCCGTAGCGGGCATGACGCTGAGATTTCTAATCTTCAGTCGGAAGCAAGGCTGAACGCCGCCAACCGATTGCGCTCGTGCCTCTAGAGAGACTCACCGCCCCCGGAGACCCAGCCCCTGGGCGATCACGCCGCGCAGAACCTCCGTCGTGCCGCCCTGGATGGTGAGCTTCGGCGCGATGGTGGTGGCGAAGGCGAGGCATTCCTCGAAGGCGATGCGGTTGGCCGACTCCTCGGGCTCCACGAAGGCCGCGATCTCGCGCACCTTGTGCGGCAGCTTCTGCTCCCAGATGGTGCCGAGGTCCTTGACCACCGAGCCTTCGACGACCGGCTCCTTGCCGGCCTGCAGCATGCCGTTGACCGACACCGACATGCGCCTCAGCGTGTGCAGCTGTGCGACCAGCCGGCCGAGCCCCTCGGCACTGCGCGTGTCGGGCTTCTCGCCCATGACGCGGATCAGCTCGAACAGAACCTGGATCGTCTCGAGGAAGCGCTCCGGCCCCGACCGCTCGTAGGCGAGCTCGCTCGTTGCCTGCTTCCAGGCCCCGTCCTTCTCGCCGAGCAGATGCTCGTCCGGCATGAAGGCGTCCTCGAAGACGACCTCGTTGAACTCATGCAGGCCCGACAGCTGGATGATCGGGTTGCACTTGATGCCCTTCGTATTCTTCATGTCGACGAGGAACGAGGTCAGCCCGTGGCGCCGGTTCTCGCGGGTCGGCGGCGAGGTGCGGAACAAGGCGATGAGGTAGTCGGCGCGGTGCGCGTTCGACGTCCAGATCTTGGAGCCATTGATCAGCCAGCCGCCGTCGGTCTTGGTGGCCTTGGTGGAGGCCGCGAACAGATCCGAGCCCGAGCCGGGCTCGCTCATGCCGATGCCGAAGCAGCACTCGCCGGCGCAGATGCGCGGGAGCACATCCATCTTCACCTTCTCGCTGCCGTACTTGAGCAGCGTCGGCCCGGACTGGCGGTCGGCGGTGAAGAAGACCCGCGTCGGCGCGTTGGCGACGCGGAACTCCTCTGTGACGACGTAGCGCTCGAGGAACGTGCGCTCATGGCCGCCGTACTTCTTGGGCCAGGTGAGGCCGATCCAGCCCTTCTTTCCCACCTTGCGTGAGAAATCGTAGTTGAAGGCCTCATCGCGGCCGATCGCGCTCGGATCCCAGGTTCCGGCGGCGACCTCCTCCTTGATGAAGGCGCGAACCTCCTCGCGCAGGTCCTCGCACTCTTTTGGCAGGCGGATCGGGTCGAACTTCAGGGCGGCTGTCATGTGAGGTCTCGCGATCTCGTCAGCTTCTCCCTCTCACCGTTTACAGGGAGAGGGTCGGGGTGAGGGGCAGGGGCGACGGGGGAGGGAACGTGCCTACCTCGACGCCACCAGCGGCCAGAGGTCGTCGGCGCCAGCGGCGGCGACCCGGTTGCCGAGATCGACGGCCCACTGGCTCTCGTTGCCGAAGTCGTCGCGCCAGGTGAGGAGCGCCCGCGTGAAGCGATGCAGGACGTGCTCCTTGGTGTAGCCGATGGCGCCGTGCACCTGGTGCGCAATCGCGGAGCCTTCGGTCGCGGCCTCGGCCGAGCGGATGCGCGCGGACGCGGCCTCGAGATAGATGCCGGGCGCGGCGAGGGAGGCGGCATGGGCGATGGCGTCGGCGGCCGAGGTGGCGGCAGCCGTGGCCGCTGCCGACTCGCCGGCCAAGCGCGCGAGATTGTGCTGCACGGCCTGGAACTTCGAGATGGTCCTCTCGAACGCGACGCGCTCGCCCGAGTAGCGGACGGAAATCTCAAGGATCGCCTCGAGCGCGCCCGCGCTCGACAGGCTGCGGGCCACGGCGCCCATCAGCATGAGCGTCGACTGGTCGAAGCCGGCTGGCGCATCCGCCATTTTCACGGGCCGCGCCTTCTCGAGGACAACCTCGAAAACAGGGCTGCCGGCGATGCCGCGCGTCTCTGAGAGGCGCACCGCCCGCGTCTCGACAAGCGCCACCACTGCGCCCTTGCCGCCGTGCGCGAGCACAGCGATGTGGGCAGCGTCACGGGCGTAGGGTACGCCGCGCGCCCGGCCGGACAGCGTGCCGTCCGTGCCGAGCGTGATGCGCTCCTTGGGCCGCATCGGCGCGACAGTCATCATGCCCTGGGGCGATGCGATCCCCGCTTGTGTGAGCAGCCACCCGGCGAGCAGCGTCTCCACCACGGGCACGGGCGCCGCGCAGCGGCCAGCGGCCTGGATCACCGCAAAGCCGTCGGCGAGCCCCGCTCCGGCGCCACCCAAGTCGTCCGGCACCCAGGCGAGCGTCAGCCCGTTCTCCTCGAGCGCCTGCCACAGGGGCGCCCTCCAGCTCTCGTCCTTGGCCGCATTGATCGCCTGCGGATCGGCCAGATCCGCGAAGATGCGCGCTGCCGTCTCGGCAACGATGTTGTCGCTCTCGCTCAAAAGCGTCTCCCGTATGGCAGCAGCTGGCCGCCCCGAGAGGGCGGCTGGTGGCACTTGTCCGGACCTTGGGACGACGGTGACGTCGTGGACGGCCGGCCGACTGGCCTCAAGGGTGCGCGGGAGCGCGGGTTGCGGTCAAGTGGGCCATTGGCGACGGAGCGGCCTCTGCGATCCCGAGCGGCGATGACGGACAGTGCCCGGAGCCGCGGGATCGACGTGCGGGCCCTGGCTACTGCCCGGCAGGCGTGGCAGGGCGCACCGGCTTCGAGGCCACACCGGCCGTGGCCGAGGGCGCGGCAGGCTTCGAGGCCACAGCGGCCGTTGTCGAGGGCGCCGCCGGCTTCGAGGCCGCACCGGCCGTTGTCGAGGGCGCCGCAGGCTTCGACGCCACACCGGCCGTAGCCGAGGGCGCGGCCGCTTTCGCTGCTGGTGCGGGTGCCGCCTTCGGCTGCGGCTGCACCTCGGCCGGGGCAACGGGCCGGGCGAGCTGTGGCAAGGCTTTCGCCACCGGAGCCACGGCAGGAACGACCGCTGTGGCAGTCGGCGGCGGTGTCGCGGAGGCGGGCGATGCCTCGATCGGGCCTCCCGCGTCGGGCGCGATGTCGCGTCCGGAAGCCCGCTCTCCCAAATGCTGCTGCACCTCGGCCTCGAGAGACCTCACGCGGGCTTTCGTCTCGAGCAGCTCGTCGGTAGCCAGGATTGCGGCCATGACCAGAAGCCGCTCGTCTCCATGCTGACCGAAATCCATGGCCAGCCGATCGATGCGCAGGCTCAGATGCTCGGCCAGCTCCGCCAGCCGTCCTTCCTCGCCGTCGCCACAGCGCAACCGATAGCTACGGCCATTGAGCGTGACCGTGACATGACCCATCCGTGAGCCACCTCGACGTTGCGCCGCCCGCCGACCCCGGCGCGAAGCTGCCGCTACTCTTCCAGCAAGCTATGGAGAGAGTCGATGGCCCAATCAATGCGGTTGAGAAGCTGCTCGCGCTGGGCCTCGAGCGCCGCAAGCTGCGCCCTCACGCTCTCGAGCTCGGCGGTCAGCCGCGCCACCTCGGATCTCTCGTCAGCCGCTGGCGGCTGCTTCACCCCGGTCGACTCCCGTGGAGCCGCGGCAGGCGCTTTCCGGGCAGGCTTTTTCGATTGCTTGGCCACTCGCTCCGCCATGACGCCACTCCGCCTGTCCCCGGTCGCAGAGCCTGCCACTGCAATCGACCCGCCGAGGCAACATCGTCAAATCCGTGCCACCGGCGCCAAAATGCATTGTCCCATCTCGACCATCTCCCTTAATAAAGCAAGTGGATGACGCATTGACATGCGGCATCGCACTGAACAATTTCCTGGCGCCCACGCTATACGATCGGGCCAGCCGGAAGCGGACCCGCCCCATCGACGAGATCGGGCGTGAGAACGCCGACGCTGGCGCGCACGATCGCCCGACCACCAGGCACAGAGGATAAGCCATGACAGTGAAGGTCGCCATCAATGGTTTCGGCCGCATCGGCCGCAACGTCCTGCGTGCCATCATCGAATCCGGCCGCACCGACATCGAGGTGGTGGCGATCAACGACCTCGGCCCAGTCGAGACGAACGCCCACCTGCTGCGCTACGACAGCGTGCACGGCCGCTTCCCGCATGAGGTCAAGGTGGCGGGCGACACCATCGACGTCGGCCGCGGTCCCATCAAGGTGACCGCCGAGCGCGATCCGGCCAAGCTGCCGCACAAGGCCATGGGCGTCGACATCGCGCTCGAGTGCACCGGCATCTTCACGTCGAAGGAGAAGGCCTCGGCCCACCTCACGGCCGGCGCCAAGCGTGTGCTGGTCTCGGCCCCGGCTGACAATGCCGACCTGACGGTCGTGTATGGTGTCAACCATCAAAAGCTGACCAAGGACCACCTCGTCGTCTCCAATGCCTCGTGCACGACCAATTGCCTCTCGCCCGTCGCCAAGGTGTTGAATGACACCGTCGGCATCGAGAAGGGCATCATGACGACCATCCACGCCTATACCGGCGACCAGCCGACCCTCGACACGATGCACAAGGACCTCTACCGCGGCCGCGCGGCGGCCCTGTCGATGATCCCCACCTCGACCGGCGCCGCCAAGGCCGTCGGGCTCGTGCTGCCCGAGCTGAACGGCAAGCTCGACGGTTTCGCCATGCGCGTGCCGACGCCGAACGTCTCGGTGGTCGACCTGTAGTTCATCGCCAAGCGCTAGACGACGATGGACGTGTTCAACGTGGCGATCAAGCGGGCGGCCGGCCAGGAGCTGAAGGGCATCCTCGGCTACACCATCGCGCCCTACGTCTCGAGCGACTTCAACCACGATCCGCACTCCTCGATCTTCCACATGGATCAGACCAAGGTCATGGACGGCACTCTGGTGTCGGTTCTTTCCTGGTACGACAACGAGTGGGGCTTCTCGAACCGCATGTCCGATACGGCGGTGGCGATGGGCAAGCTGCTCTGAGGCAAGCTGCCCTGAGCCGGGCTTCTGCAATGGGATGAAAAATGACCACTGCCTCGAGCGAGGCAGTGGTCATTCTCGTCGAAAGAGCTTGGCGTTGCGTGGAAATCCGGCCGGGGGCCGTCAGATGAACACGCCCTTCATGCCGCCCGCAGGATAGCGCGTGCCGGCTGCCGCCCCTTTGGGAATTGCGGCCTCGATCTCGGCGAGCTCGGCGGCCGAGAGTGCCACGCTCATGGCGCCGGCATTCTCGTCGAGCCGCGCCGTCACACGTGTGCCCGGAATGGTAACCACGTCCTCGCCCTGGGCCAGCACCCAGGCCAGCGCCAGCTGGCTCGGCGTGACGCGCTTGCGAGCGGCGATGTCCTCGAGGCGCTGTGCGAGGCCCCGGTTCGTCGCGAAGTTCTGCTGCTGGAAGCGCGGATGCTGGCCCCGCCGGCCGTCGATCTGCGAGAAATCGCGAATGGTGCCGGTGAGAAAGCCGCGGCCGAGCGGAGAGTAGGCGACGAAGCCGATGCCGAGCCGCGTGGTGAGCGCTCGCGTCTCGTCCGCCTCGGCGCGGTAGAGCAGGGAGTATTCCGTCTGGATCGCCGTGATCGGGTGCACGGCATGCGCGCGCGCGATGCGGTCCGGCGCTGCCTCGCAGAGCCCGAGATAGCGAACCTTGCCCTGCTCGACGAGACGCGCCATCGCGCCGACGGTGTCCTCCACCGGAACCTTCGGATCGACGCGATGCTGATAGTAGAGGTCGATCACGTCGACGCCGAGCCGCTGGAGGCTCGCATCGCAAGCGGCGGCGACGTGAGCCGGGCTGCCGTCGACACCGTTCTCCTGGCCTTCGCGGCGTACCTGGCCGAATTTCGAGGCAATGACGACCTTGTCGCGGCGCCCGGCGATGGCGCGGGCGAGCAGAAGCTCGTTGTGACCCCACCCGTACATGTCGGACGAATCCAGGTGGTTGATGCCCTGCTCGATGGCGTGCTGGACGAGGGCGACCGATTGCGCGTCGTCGGCAGGGCCGTAGACGCCCGACAGGGGCATGCAACCGAGCCCGACCGCCGAAACGAGAAGGTCGCTCTTGCCGAGGCGGCGACGTGCGATAGCGGTCATGCTGGTTCTCCGTTCAGCCGGCAGGCGCGCAGGTGACGGCCCATTGCGGCGCCGACACCAGATTGACGGTGGGGCCGCTCTGCTGCGCGGCCATCAGATCGCCGGGCTTCGACGGGTTGGCATCGTCGGGCTTGGCGGCGGGAGATGCAACCCGGCACCCTTTTGGAGCCCCTGCGCCGAGACTGACGGGGCTTTCGCGCGCCGGCTCGAAGGCGATGAAGAAGGCCGGGTCGGCGATCGAGAACGAGAAGCCCTCGGCATCTGCGAGCACCGGCTTTGCGAGCGGAAGCGTGAAGGTGAGGGTGAGCACCTTGGCCGGCTTCGCCGCGTCGGCAGCCACACGATCGGCCCCTTCCCGCGGCAGAACGGGAATGTTGGCCTCGGCGCCCGCGGGCAGAGGTGCCTTGTCGTGAAGCGCGAGTGCGTAGTCCTTGGGTGCAGCCAGGGCCTGCGGCTGCTCGCCGAGTCGCGGAAACGTGAAGTAGTCGAACTCCTTCAGCGCCTCGACGTTGACCTTGGCGAGCTCGGACAGCTCATCGGGCGAGTAGATGCCGTCGTTGTTCTTGTCGAGCCCCTCGATGGCCATGGCGCTGTAGAATTCGTCGAAGGTCCAGGCGTGCCGGAAGCCCGTGATCGTACCGTTGCCGTAAATCACCTCTGTCTTGACCGAGACCCAGATGTGAGGATGTGCCTGTGCCGGCGCGGCCAGACCGAGCGCGAGGCCGGCCGCCAGCAGCGCGGCGATCGCGGGACGACGGGTAGGGCGTGCGGTCGCGCCTTTCTCCAGGCAGTTGGAGCGCTCGATCATGAATTCCTCGCGCGGCAGGGCTTCCGGTCGGGGAGAGCCGGTGTTGCTCGAACGTGCCGGACAATATGCGCCATCGGGCAAGGCCGCGATAAGGCAATTGCGCCCGGCGAGCAACTCTATAACATAGCGCTCCTGCGGCGCCGATTGCCCGTTCCGTCGACTGCGCGCTCGCAACCCCGAGCCCCGATGACCTGGAGAGTGACCTTGAGCTTTCGGTGGAGGTGGCTGCGCGGCTGCGCGCTGGCGGCAGCGTGGCTTTCGACGGCCGGATCAACGAATGCGGCGGAGCCGTCCGTGGTCGTCACGGTGAAGCCGGTGCACGCGCTGGTCGCCGCGGTCATGCAGGGTGCCGGCAGTCCTCATCTCCTCATCGACGGCGGCGCCTCGCCCCATTCCTACGCCATGAAGCCGTCCGAGATGCGCCGCCTCGCCGAGGCCGAACTCGTGGTGCGAGTCTCGTCGGGGCTCGAGGTATTCCTGGAAAAGCCGCTGGCTATGCTCGGCTCGCGCACCAGGGTCGTTGCCCTCGACCGCATTCCCGGAATGAGGCTTCATGCCCTCCGTGACGGCGCTGCCTTCGAGGCGCACGGGCATGCCGACGAGAAGGGAGGGCATGGCCACCGGCACGACCATGGCCGCTCTCACGCGCAAGCGAGCGGCCACTCCCGAGCCGCGCCGGGCGCCAGCATCGACGGACATCTGTGGCTCGATCCGGGCAATGCCCGCATCGCGGCTCTATACGTTGCCGAGGCGCTCGCGGCTGCGGTGCCGTCCGCGGCCGACACCTATCGGGCAAATGCGCGGGCTCTCGCCGATCGTCTCGCGGCACTCGATCAACGCCTTGCCGGGGAGCTGCAACCCTTGTCCCAGAGGCGGTTCCTCGTCTTCCACGACGCCTACCAGTATTTCGAGCGTCGCTACGGTCTCGCCGGAGTGGGGTCCGTGACGGTGAGCCCCGAGGTGCCTCCGAGTGCGCGGCGGCTCTCGGCCATTCGGGCGCGTCTCGCCCGCGACAACGTGGTCTGCGTGTTCGCCGAGCCGCAGTTTCCCTCACGCGTCATCGGCACCATCGTCGAGGGGACGGGAGTGCGCCGGGCGACCCTGGATCCGCTGGGCGCAGCGCTGCCCGCAGGTCCAGGCCAGTATTTCGCCTTGATGGAAGGGCTCGTGCGCGACCTGAAGGACTGTCTCGCCGGATCGGCCTGAGCGTCCATGTTGGACGGCCGGGGCGCATACACCTTTTCTCCGGCAGGAGCGTCGCGGTAATCATGGACGCGGCGAGACGCGGCGCCAGCCGGCCGGGGACATGGGCATGACCGAGATCGTTCTCAACGCCTTTCACATGAACACGGTCGGCCACCAGGCGCCCGGGCTGTGGACGCACCCGCGCGACACCTCGCGCCACTACACCGACCTCGCCTACTGGGCGGGTCTCGCGCGGACGCTCGAGCGCGGTCTCTTCGACGGGCTCTTCCTCGCCGATGTGCTCGGCGTCTACGATGTCTACGGCGGCGGACCGGACGCGGCTCTGCGCCATGCCATCCAGGTTCCCGTGAACGACCCCTCGCTGCTGATCCCGGCGATGGCCCTGGTGACCGAGCACCTCGGCTTCGGCGTCACCTGCACGCTGAGCTTCGAGCCGCCCTACCCCTTCGCGCGGCGCATGTCGACGCTCGACCACCTGACGAAAGGGCGGATCGGCTGGAACATCGTCACCGGCTATCTCGACAGCGCGGCCAAGGGCATGGGAGAGGCTGCGCAGCTCGGCCACGACCAGCGCTACGACCTCGCCGACGACTACATGGCCGTCGTCTACAAGCTGTGGGAAGGGAGCTGGGAGGACGGCGCGGTGCGGGCCGACAAGGCGGCGCGTGTGTTCACGGATCCCGCCAAGGTGCACCGTGTGCGCCACGACGGGCCCTACTACAAGCTCGACGCCATCCATCTGTGCGAGCCCTCGCCGCAGCGCACGCCGGTGCTCTACCAGGCCGGTGCCTCGGGCCGGGGGCGCCGGTTCGCTGGCGAGCATGCCGAGTGCGTGTTCATCAATGGCCCGACGAAGGAGGCCATCGCGCCATACGTGAAGGATCTGCGCGCGCAGGCGAAGGCCGCCGGCCGAGACCCCCACGACATTCGCATCCTGACCCTCGCCACGCCGATCGTGGGCCGCACGGCCGCCGAGGCCCGCGACAAGCACGCCGACTACAAGCGCTACGTCAGTCATGAGGGCGCGCTCGCGCTGATGTCGGGGTGGGTCGGCGTCGACCTGTCGCGGCTCGGCCTCGACGAGGTGGTGCGCTACGTCGAGACCGACGCCAACCGCTCCGCGCTCGAGACGTTCACCAAGTCCGATCCGGGCCGCGAATGGACGGTCCGCCAGATTGCCGAGAAGGTCGCGATCGGCGGCCGGAGCCCGGTGCTCGTCGGCTCGGGCGCGGAGGTCGCCGAGCAGATGCTCGAGTGGGTGGACGAGACGGGCATCGACGGCTTCAACCTCGCCTACGCGGTGATGCCCGAGAGTTTCGAGGATGTCGTCGATCTCGTCGTCCCGGAGCTGCAGTCGCGGGGCCGGTTCAAGACGGCCTACCGCCCGGGCACGCTCCGCGACAAGCTGTTCGGCCGCAGCCGCCTCGCGCAGGGCCATCCGGCGGCCGGCTTTCGCCGGTGACGCAGCCGATGCGATCTGCTCCGCGGTGGCCCGTCCTTTGCGATATCTTTGTTGCGACCGGCTAATGTCCTGTCGATCGGCCCGGCATCGTCCCGCAATGGGACGGCCGTACTGTACCGGTTAGCGTGTGTTGCGTACGGGGTGACATTTGACCGGCTCCAATCCAACGGAAACGACGGCAGGCGCGGGCGCGCAGCCTCCGCAGGGTCCTCCCGGTCCGCAGCCGCAGCGCGCCGGCGATTCCGGTCTGGTCTGCCTGGCGCTCATCGCCGGGCACTATCGCATCTCGCTCGACCCGCAGCAGGTCTCGCACGACCTCGGCCTCGCCGGCCGTCCGAGCGAGGGCTCCGACCTGGTGCGGGCCGCACAACGGGTCGGCCTTAGGGCCAGGCTCCTGACCGCGCAGCCCGCGAGCCGCCTCACGAGCTGCCCGCTGCCTGCCATCCTCCGCGGCGATGACGGCCGCTACGTCGTGCTGCTGCAACGCCTGCCGGATGGCCGCCTCAGACTCGGCGACCCGACCGCCCGCGCCCAGCGGATCGAGACGGTGGAGGAGCTTGCGGGCAAGTGGACGGGCGAGCTCGTCCTGATCACGCGGCGGTGGGGCGGCCCCGGCATCGAGCCCTCCGAGTTCAGCTTCCGCTGGTTCCTGCCGTCGATCTGGCGCTACAGGAAGCCGCTCGCGCACGTCCTCATCGCATCGCTGTTCGTGCAGCTCTTCGCGCTGGCGACGCCGCTCCTCTTCCAGGTCGTGATCGACAAGGTGCTCGTGCACCGCGGCCTCTCCACGCTGATCGTGATCGTGACGGGCATGGTTCTGCTCGCGATCTTCGATGCGCTGCTGCAATTCCTCCGCAACTACACGCTGAGCCACACGGCGA
>JBFWQN010000061.1:0-15413 GCA_050249405.1 Hyphomicrobiaceae bacterium
GCTCGACCGTGGTGCTCGCCCGCATGCATCTCGCGACGGGGCGGGCCATGCCGCTGATCGGCATCGGCGGCATCGACAGCCCGGCGACGGCGCTGGCCAAGATCGAGGCGGGCGCGACGCTGATCCAGCTCTACACGGGCCTGATCTACGAAGGCGCAGGGCTGATCGGGCGGATCAAGGCGCATCTTGCCGACACGGCGCGCGTCGAGGGGCTCGCCTCCATCGCCGCCGCGACGGGGCGGCGCGCCGAGACGTGGGCGGAAAAATCGCCCGACGCCTGACGGTGTGGCCGTCGTCGCCGTCCGAGCCCATTCGACCTCATCTCGCAACGAGACCAGACATGCCTTCGACCGCCTACGATTCCCGCATCTTCCGTGATCTGTTCGGCACACCGGCCATGCGGGAGGTCTTCTCCGACGAGGCGCTGGCGCGACGCTACGTCGAGGTCGAGGTGGCGCTGGCCTGCGCCGAGGCGAAGGTGGGGGTCATACCCGCCGATGCAGCCGAGGCGATCGCGCGCCACGCCGCCACGCTCGACACGGACCTCGCGAAGCTCAAGGCCGAGACCGACGTCGTGGGCTACCCGATCGTCGGCATCGTGCACCAGCTCTCGAAAGCTGCGGGGGACGCGGGCCGCTTCGTGCACTGGGGTGCCACGACGCAAGACATCATGGACACGGCGACGGTGCTGCAGGTGCGCGATGCGCTGGCTCTCGTCGAGGCCGACATCACCGCCATCGAGACGGCGCTTGCGGGCCTCGCGGCCAAGCACCGCGACACGGTGATGGCCGGGCGCACGCATCTCCAGCACGCGCTGCCCATCACGTTCGGCTTCAAGGCCGCCGTGTGGCTGTCGATGATGCGGCGCCACCGCGAGCGGCTCGCCCAGCTGAAGCCGCGGGTGCTCGTCGCGCAATTTTCGGGTGCCGCCGGCACGCTCGCCTCGCTCGGGACGAAGGGCCTCGAGGTGCAGGCCGCCATTGCCGCCGAGCTCGGGCTCGCACAGCCCGACATCACGTGGCACGTGGCGCGCGACGGCATCGCCGAGGTCGGCGCCTTCCTCGGCATCGTGACCGGCAGCCTCGCCAAGATCGCCGTCGACGTGATGCTGATGATGCAGACCGAGATCGGCGAGGCGTTCGAGCCGTTCGTGCCGGGGCGCGGCTCGTCCTCCACGATGCCGCAGAAGCGCAACCCCATCTCGTGCGAGATGATCCTGGCCCTGTCGAAAACGGTGCGCGCCCAGTCGGGGCTCTTGCTCGACGCCATGGCGACCGACCACGAGCGCGCCACTGGCCCCTGGCACATCGAGTGGATCGCGCTGCCGGAGGCGTTCGTCGCGACCTCGGGTGCGCTTTATCAGGCGCGCTTCATGCTGGAGGGGCTGATCGTCGAGCCGGAGGCCATGCGGAGAAACCTGGACATCACCGGTGGCCTCATCGTCGCCGAGGCGGTGATGATGGCGCTGGCGCCGCACACGGGACGCGGCGCGGCGCACGATCTCGTCTATGCGGCCTGCCGCGCCGCGCTGGAGAAGGGCACGCCGCTACTCGACCAGCTTCGACAGATGCCAGAAGTCACGGCACATTTCGACGAGGGCGGCCTGCAAGCACTGGTGGACCCCGCCCGCTATCTCGGCACGGCCCGTGAGATGGTGGACCGGGTGCTGGGGAGGTAGGCCGCGGCGGAGGCGGCACGGCAGCGGGTCAGCTCCAGAGGGAGTCGCCCAATATACAAGAGCGGCTGCAAGGCGATCTGGCGTTGACCACGGCCCATGAGCCGGAAGTCATGTCTCTTGTTGGAGGTGGCCTTCCAATGCCCCAAAGTCCGAGTTCGACCGCAGGTGGACCCGTTGCGGAAAGTCACTTCGACCTTCCGAGCCACGCTTGTAAGCGAAACATGCGCCCCACGAACTCTTTGGGGGCGATAGGTGTGGCTCGCGCGCTCCAAGCCGTGCGAAGGAAGCTCGCGCGAAGCAAGGAGAGGCCGTCGGCGGCAGAGGATGTACGTCGCCAAAGGCGTTGCGAGGTGCAGCAAATCCAGCGCTCCCATCCGGGCGGGATAGCAGAGGCAGTTTTTTACGGTTCGGAGCCACATTCAGGGTTCACTGTCGCTGATACGATCTCCCAGATTTTTTCGAAACGCCGGTCTCGAAACTTCCCATAAGTCTGCTTGTTGAAAACGAGCTTGGAGGGTTCGCTTGACTCTTCCGGCAACAGCAAGTGCTTCGATATATCGACGCCCGCCGCCTTCAGGCGTCCGAAGTAGCTAGCCGGCATTTCGGCTCTCTTGCGGATATTGTCTGTCGCGCCGACAAAACGGAAATTGCCGAGATGATTGATTTCCGCGCTTGGAAGTTCGAGCTTGGTGCTGAGTGCGTGCTTCGGATAGATATGGTCGACGTGGGGTTCGTTGCCTTTGAATTTGACGTCGAATGGAGATCCACCCATCTGATCGACATACACTAGGTTTAGCAGAATGAATCTTAATCGCGTCTCGTTGAGGTGAGCCTTCGTTAGCACTGTGGCAGCACCCCTGTTACGAAAGTACTCCTTGATGTCACTCAACGGAAACGCATTGGTCGTCTGACTGGAGATGATCGTATGGAGGGCATTGATTACTGTATCGGTGCTTTGGGAATACCAACCGAACATCTGAGCCTTGTAGTGATAGGCTCTCATCATTGACCGTGCAACTTCGTCAGGCGACGGGTTGCGATAGAGGTAGT
This sequence comes from Hyphomicrobiaceae bacterium, assembly GCA_050249405.1. Lineage (GTDB taxonomy): Bacteria > Pseudomonadota > Alphaproteobacteria > Rhizobiales > Hyphomicrobiaceae. The sequence goes on from JBFWQN010000061.1 coordinate 2,729, forward strand.
CAAATATTGGTATGAAGCTGTTGTAGCTTCGGACGACCTTATCCGCGTAGACCTTGACGTCGTTCTGCATAAAATCGCGCAATTGCTGGAATGCTTTTTCCTCGTTTGACCAACCATGATTCATTGCCTGAAGCAGTTGGTCGCCGTCCGGGCCAGTGAATTTCTCTGGTGACGTCTCTGCTCCGCGACCATGCGCAACGAGCAGGCATTTGAGGGGAAAAGTCTTGTCAAATTTCAGATTGGTCCCGTTGAGCAGCTCGGTAGTGTCTTCGATGACCTCCTCGATTTCTGACCAGCCCTCCTTCATCGCCGCGAACATAAGGTCCGACGCATCGAGCTTGGTTCCACCCGAGTTGACCCGAACGAAGATGTCGAGAACGCGTTCGTAAGGATACTGATTGGCTACACCGTCGAGTTCTTGCGTCCAGAAGTGCTTTTCCTCTCGAAGCAATGAAGATAGCTGACTTATGTTGCGACGGACGCGCTTCTCTCTCTGCTTCGCATCCTCGTTATTAGATGAAGCCCTGTCGAGCGCTTCGTTTATTTCGTCGGCAACTTCCTCTGCGTTCTTCTGGGCGTCCTGACTTATAGCCTGAGCGACCCGATACCATGGCAATTCGAGCGGGGTAGTAGAGAATTTGATGCGATACATTATGCCGTTCTCGTCTGGCGCGAGACCACTGGTCGTGTCGAAATATGCTTCGGCGCGTTTGTTATCCGGTGAGGTAATCGCGCCCTGGAAGATAGCATACAGCGTCTGCAATCGCTGTTGACCGTCGAGGACGAAGACTTTCTCATGCCCAGCCTTGCTCTTGTTCTGCTCGTAAAAATCGCTTAGGTCGGCATCCCAGTTGACCTGCTCCATAAATTTTCTGGCTTTGATTTCGTCCTTGGTTCGCCAGAACAACAGTGTCTGAATGGGGTAATTGCGCATAAGGCTGTCAAACAGCCGGTGCATTTGTTCTTCTTCCCACACAAAGGGGCGCTGGATGTGGGGAAGGAATAGATTTGTGTTTATGTCCGCAATTATGCGGAATAGCGATCTCGGTTTATATGACATTCGACATCCCTGTGATTGCCAAACCTCGCTGTGATGCATCAGGCGGCTAAGCGCGCAGCGTGCGCCAAGAGAGCCGTCTTCGCAACGCTACACGGGTTGGCGTTACCCGGGTGCATGACCTGTTAGACTTGGCATGTGGCCACCAAGCAGGCTCTGATGTCGCACGTCGCATTGCGGTTCCTTGGCGGACGCTCGCGCGCACCCTGATGTCTACGGCTGATTATTTTACGAGAGCCGACCAAAGCAATGCGGCAACGCAAGGTTGCTGCCTGCTCGCTTCTGGGCCATGACGTCGCCGCCCTGGCGGTCGGTATTGGGGTGCCTCTGCCATGGCCCAGGACGCACGATAGGGCCGGTCCCGACAGCCGGTCAATGTCTGCAATCTCCGCTCACCCCACACACGCAGCTGCACAACTCCGCATCCGCTCCCGCTCACCCAGCCCTCGGCGTGCGGGGGGAGCGCTCGTCGGGCATGACCTCGACGGCGAGGGTGCCGAGGCCGGTGATGGTGGCCTCGATCCTGTCGCCGACCTTCAGGTAGGTGCCGGTGGCCATGCCGACACCGGCAGGGGTGCCGGTGAGCAGGATATCTCCGGGCTCGAGGGTGATGTGCTCGGAGATGGCCGAGACCTGCTCGGCGACGGGCCAGATCATGTCGGAGGTGTGGGCGTCCTGCTTGACGGCGCCGTTGACCGAGAGGCGCAGCTGCAGGTCGGTCGGATCGACGAAGCGGGCGGGCACGAGCTTCGGGCCGAGCGGACAGCCGGTGTCGAAGGCCTTGCCGGCGAACAGGTCGAATTTCCACGGGTGGCGCGGGTTCATCTGCCAGTCGCGCGCCGACATGTCGAGGCCGACGGCGTAGGCGGCGATGCCGGCCAGCGCCTCGGCCTCGGAAACGCGGCGCATGCGGCGGCCCATGACGACCGCGAGCTCGATCTCCCAGTCGAACTTCTCGGACTGCACCGGGTAGCGCACCGTCCTGCCGCAGCCGACGAGACAGGTGGTCGGCGGCTTCAGGAAGAACACGGGCGTGCCGTCCTCCTTCTTGAAGTCGGGCTTGTTCGCCTCCTTGCGCATATGCTCGTAGTAGTTGGCGCCGCCGAGCAGAAGCTTGTTGGGGAACTGCAGCGGCGTCTCGAAGTTGTCCACGCCGGGAGCGGGATCGAGGCGTGCGGGATTCGACGGGTCGAGGCCGGCCGCAATCCCTGCGAGGCGGCGCTCGGACGCCTCCCAGTCGGCGAACAACGCGATCAGGCCACGGCGCGCGGGCGTGTCGACCAGCGCCGGGACCAGCACGTCCAGGCGGTACCAGACGCCTCCGGCCTCGATCGCGGGAACAGAGCGGCCGTCCCGCGTGACCGTGGCGAGAGCGAATGTCATGGCGTCCTCCGAGCGGCTGGCTGCCGGCACAGCGAAGGTCTTCCGCAGGCCGGACTGGACGCCATCCTCGAACGATCGGACGCCGACGGCAAGGGTCACACACGGACCGACCAAAGGGCCAGTCTCGATCGCCCCGGACGCGTGGCAGGAGGCGATCCGATCGCCCGCTCAGCGACGGCGGCCGCCCGTCCAGGCCGACATGGCGTCGGTAAAGCTCTTCTGCCACATGGCGGTTGCCTGCATCCAGAGCTGGGCCGGCGCCATCGCAAGCTCCGCCATGTTCGGCGCCTCGCCCGGAGCGGGCTGGCCGAGCGACGACATGAGATCGGAGGGCTTCGACGGCGACTTGATCTGATCGCGCCAGGCGGTCGTGATGTGCTCCATCATGTCGGCCTGCAGCTTGGCGGACTGGAGGAGCTGGGCGCGCGTCGCCTCGACGACGGTGTCGGGCCAGCCGGCCGTCTTGGCGGCCACGGCCAACTTGTCGAGGGCACGGGTGCCGTGCAGCTCGGTCAGCGCCCGCAGCTCGGACTGCCAATCCGTCATCGCCTTGAAGGCGCTGTCGAAAGCCTCGCGAGACTTGCTGTCGAGCATGTCACCGTAACGGTTCTGATCGGCCACGGTTCGCCTCCTGTCGGTTGCGGGCGAAGGCCCAAGCGCTCCGCTACCAGCGAGCGGCGACGCAGGGACCATGTCTCCTCATCATAGCAAGCTGGGGACGCGATTGCTCGCGCTCAAGCCCTGGCGAGGAAGAGGTGCAGCTCGGTGACGTAGGGAAACGCCACAGGACCACCTCCCGCCAATGATGGCTCAGAGGCGACGATGGCCTCGATCTCGCCTCGTACGCGCTCCTGGCCGGTAGCGTCCAGTGCCGCCACGAAGCTGGTGGACATGGCCCGGGCGACAATGCCGCTCGACGGCATCGGCTGCGTGTATTGGTAGGATTTACTCGCCACATGCTCGAAGCGGGGGTCGGAGAAGATGCGGCGCCATTTTCCGGTCGACTGGCGTGGCGTATCGCCGGCGCACGCATCCATCACGGCGTCGAAGCGTGCGACCCAGGGCACCGAGCCGTCGCGGATATTCCAGAGGAGCGCCAGACTGCCGCCCGGCGCAAGCACTCGGACGATCTCGGCGGCAGCCGCATCATAATCGAACCAGTGGAATGCCGTTGCGCTCATCACGAGGCCCGCGCTGCCGTCAGGAGCGGGAATGGCCTCGGCACTCGCGATGGCGACCTGGATCGCCGGCAGACGATCGACGGGGATCTTTCGGGCCATCTCCGCCACCGGCTCGACGGCGAGAACACGTTTGGCCTTCAGTGTGAGCATCTCCGTCGAGATCCCCGTGCCGGCACCGAGATCAATGGCGAAATCTACATCCGGCAACTCGGACAGGAGAGCCGGCGGATACTCCGGACGGCCTGCTACGTAGGCATCGACCTTCCCGGCATAGCTCATGAAGGCAGACTGCTTCATAATTCCTCTCCGCTCGAAGACGGTTTCGCACTCGGACGTGCCACGGGACTTGCTGTTGACCGCCACCAAGTCTCCAATGCACGCGAGAGACTTCCAAGGTTGGAGCGCGTCATGTCCGTCAGCAAGCCCGAGACGATCGGCGAGGATCTGTCGATCATGCATCCGGCCTGGGGCCGAATTCACGTGCGGAACAAGAGGCCGGCGGGAGTCGACCGCTTTCCGGGACAGCGGATCGCCATCTTCCAGCACGGGGCGACCTACGGCGGCGAGGCGTTCGACCTGCCGTTCGGTGGTCTTTCGTGGATGGACTATGCGGCCCAGCGCGGCTTCGATTGCTACTCGCTGGATCTGCCGGGGTACGGACGCTCGGCGCGGCCGCCCCAGATGGACGAGCCCGCCGAGCGGAATGCGCCGTTCATGCGCACGCCCGACGCGGCGGGCTGCCTCGGCGCGGTCGTGGACCTCGTGAGGGCGCGGCGGGGTGTGGAGCGCGTGAACCTGGTCGGCTGGTCGTGGGGCACGGCGATCACCAGCTTCTACACGGCGGGCCACGGCCAGAAGGTGGAGCGGCTCGCGCTCTACGCACCCGTCTGGGACAGGAAGGACGCGAGCACGTCGCCGATCCACGTCGATGGCACGATCGGTGCCTATCGGACCGTCGACCGGGCGGCCACTCTGAAGCGGCGACTCGCGGGCCTCGACGACGCGCAGAAGGCGGGCATCATCCCGGACGGCTGGTTCGAGATGTGGTGGAAGGCCGTCGCAGCGACCGACCCGAAGGGCGAGGGCAAGACCGTACGCGCGCCGAACGGCGTCGTGCTCGACGGGGCCGAGTACTGGAACAAGGGGCGCGCGCTCTACGATCCGGCCGCGATCACGGTGCCGCTGCTCGTCGCCGTCGGGGAATGGGACAACGATACGCCGGTCTATATGGCGCAAACGGTATTCCCGCGCTTCACGGCGGCGCCCTGGAAGCGTCTTGCGGTGCTGGGGGGCGGGACACACGCCATGCTGATGGAGCGAAACCGCATGCTGCTCCTGCGCACCGTGCAGCAGTTTCTGGAAGAGCCGCCTCCCGGGCCGGAGGCGCTGGCCTAGCCACGCCGAGGGGGGACGAGCGCGCGAGCCAGCGAGGCGGGGAGATGCCGGATCGTCAGCAGTAAACAAGTTGTGAGCGCCTCTAGCTAATCTCGCTCCTGGGCCGCAATCCTGCCTGAGCGTAGATGCGTTCCAAGAGGCTGCGAATGTCGGCAATGTTGCGTTCGGTAAAGTCGGTGATGCGCCAGACGGGCGTGGCCGCGCCGCTGAAAAAGTGGCTGATGGCCAACATGGTGGAAGGCTCGTTCCACACACTTTCCCCTGACCTGCTGGTAGCGCTGACTCGGGCCTTCGAGCTGCAGACCAAATTCGAGGGGCGCGCCTACTACGAGTTCGGCCTCTATCAGGGCTTCAGCATCTGGTTTGCCGAGCAGATCGCCCGTGGCAAAGTGCCGGCCGACTTCCCGTTCTACGGTTTCGACTCGTTCGAGGGGCTGCCACCGAGCGAGGTCGACAGCCACCAGTACAATCCCGGCGAGCTTTCCGCCGACTACGAGAACGTCCGGAACAACCTGACCAAGTTCGGGGCGGACTGGGGCCGGCTCAAGCTGTTCAAGGGCTTCTACTCGGATGCGCTGTTCGCGACGCTGGCCAAGACCGAGCGCTTTCCCACCGCCGCCATCGCCGTGATCGACGTCGACATCTACGAATCGTGCGTGATCGTGCTCGATTTCCTCAAATCGCGGATCGAGGCCGGCACCATCCTCGTCTTCGACGACTACAACGACATGGGTGCGTCCGACGAGCACGGGGAGCGTAAGGCGCTCCGCGAGTTCATGGCGAAAACCGGCATGGAGCTCGAGCACCTGTTCGACCAGGGACGCGAATGCGCAGTGTTCCGGGTGAATAAAGCGCCTGTCTGAGCCGACCCCACGTCCACACTGGCGGCTGCGCTCCATTCGCAGCTGGCCGACGACAGGCTTGGCAAGCCGGCGTACATGCCTGAAGCTGGAGACCGATCTCGTCGGAGCAGCATCAGGTTCATTCCATGTCCAAGCCACGCATCGTCATCGTCGGCGCAGGTGCCGTCGGCGGGTATATCGGCGCGCACATGACGCACGCCGGACACGACGTCACGGTCGTGGACCCCTGGCCGGAGCACGTCGAGACGATGCGCACGCGGGGCCTCTCGATCTCGGGCATGACGCCCGAGGAGAGCCTGACCGTGCCGATGCGCGCCCGGCATCTCACCGAGTTGCAGGACCTGATCAAGGAAGGTCCCGTCGACATCGCCATCGTCTCGGTCAAGTCCTACGACACCATCTGGGCAACACACATGATCGCCCAATACCTCGGGCCGCAAGGATACGTCGTCTCGGCGCAAAACTGCGTCAACGAGGAGCGGATCGCCTCGGTGGTCGGGTGGGGCAAGACCGTGGGCTGCATGGTCGGCAACAACTACGCCGTGGAGCTCACCGAGCCGGGCAAGATCCGGCGCACAATGCCGAAGGACGGCAAGATCGCCTCGCTCGAGGTGGGCGAGGTGCACGGGCGCATCACGCCACGCGTGGAGCAACTCGCCGAGATCATGAGCTCGGTGGATGTGGCCCGACCGACGACGAACCTATGGGGCGTGCGCTGGTCGAAGCTCTGCGTCAACGGCATGCGCAACGGCGTCTCCGCGGCGACGGGGCTCGGCGGCAATGCGCGTGATCGGCATGACCGCATCCGGCGGGTGGTGGTGAAGCTCGCAGGGGAGGCGGTGAAAGTGGGTCGCGCGCTTGGACTCGACCTGGAGCCGATCGCCAAGATCGATCCGAACCTTTGGGCCCGCGCCTCGGACAACGAGCCAAGTGCCGTCGCCGAGCTTGATGCACTGATCATCGCCAGCACCAGCGGCGCGGCACGGAGCGACCTGCAGCGGCCTTCGATGGCCCAGGACATCGCCAAGGGGCGGCGCACCGAGATCGACTACATGAACGGCTATATCGCCGAGAAAGGCGCCGGTGCCGGGATCGCGGCGCCCACACACGCCGCACTGACGCGCATCGTACGCGACGTCGAGCGCGGCCGGCTCGAGGCGAAGCCCGAAAATCTCTTTAGCTTGACCAACTGACGCCTCAGACCATTCCGGTGCAGTCCAGATCGAGCTTGGCGAGGCCGGATGCGAGGTGATCGCCGAGCAATGGCGTGCCGAGCAGGTAGCGGGCGGTGCTCTCGGTGCCGGCTCGCGTGGCCTCGGCGCGGAGCGTCTCCCACTCCTCGACGGCGCTGTCATCGCGGCCGAGCCACATCAGGGTAACGAGATCGATGCGCTCGTCGTCGGTCATGGCCTCGATGAAGCCAACCAACTCGTCCTCAACAGCATCGCCGGGCAAATCCTCGAGCACGTCGCGCATGCCGTCGTCGGAGGCGTTCGAGCCGCTCTCGACGTCGGTCGCCACATCCTTTGCGTCGAACTCGCGCGCCTTGAAGATGACGAAGCAGACCTTGTCGAGCGCGATCTCGAGGTCGGGAACGTAGGCCATGACGTGTTTCCTCGCGGGCGTGGCTGCCTGACAGCAACGCTCGACGCGTGGGCTGGTTGCCGCGTTGATCGCGGTCAAGTGCGCGGTCGCTCGCGCCTCGGCCATCAGCTCCGGCGCACCTCGCATCCGGCCCGCTTCAACGTCGCCTCGATCACAGCAGCAAACGCACGGCCGCGAACCGGAGCACGAACGACGGCAAAGCCTTTCGTCTCCGGCAGCTCGATCTGCGACAGCGAGGTCTGCGTTGTGCGCCCCCCGAGCGTCAGAAGACTGAAGGACCGCTCCCCGGGCGGGATGAGCGTCATGGTGACGTCGCCGCTGCGGCCCTCCTGTGCGGGGAGGATGTAGAAATTGTCGCCCCATTCCGTGTAGAGGCCGAGGGTCCAACCCCTGTCCGGCAGCGACACCGTAACGGAGACCGGGCCGTCACCGACATCGTACCGGCAGACGGCAATGCGCACGTCGGGACCGAGATACGGCAACGGCTGAGTGTCGGCATCGACGGGCGGCAGGACCCGCATACGGTTGACCGGGAGAACCTCGGACAGACGCTGGAATGCACTCGCGCGCGCCAGCTGAGGGACGACCAACGTGGCCGAGATATGGATGATCCCGCCCGCCACGAGGGCAAGCAGCGCGGTGTACCAGCTCAGCCCTCGGACCCAGTCTGGGATCATCGGCAGGATACCCTCTTGATCGCGGGAGGCCGCCAGCCGCCCTTCCCGGTCTCGGTGGCGTCCCTCGCCTCCTCGACGGTCAAAACCAGCGAGAGCCGGCCAGCACCACCGGTCGGCAGCCAGTTGCCGGGCCGCGCGCTACGGGCAAGCGCGATAGAGAGCCGGCCCCCGGACGTGCGGAGGACCGTCGCGCTGTTGTAGGAGTAGCGCTCGGCCGCATTGGGGATGAGACGACCCTGCTCATCGAACACCGACAGGGACCAGAAATGCGACTGCGGCTCCTCGCCGTCGATCGCATACTCGCAGGACGAATGCAGGCGCTGCCCCTCATTGTCGGACACGGCCTCGAAGGTCAGTGCCAGAGCCGAGGAGACAGGCAACATGCCGCGCCGGATGAAATGGGCACGCGTGTAGGGATCGGCATCGGCCCGGCCGGCGGCCACCCAGGCCGTCCAAGGGCCCTGCGTGCGCGTGGTGACGACGCTGCCGCGCTCGATCATGTACCAGGACGAGCCGAGCCCGCCGACGATGGCGATCAGCAGGAACATGATCACATTGGCCAGCATCGCGCACCTCCCGTGCTCGAGCGCGGATCGGGCAAACGCATCACTGCAACCGCCGCTCCTCGGACGGAGAGCCCACCGGAAGCGCGTGCCCCGCCTTACGCTGCCGAGAGGGTGAATCAGTCGGCGCGGGAGCCGGCGACGGCGAGGCACCTTGTGCCGGCGACGGGTTGGCCCTGACCGGCGCGGCGGGCAATCGCTCCTCGGGTGGCGGCTCGGGGATCCCGCCAGCCAGGCGCATCGACCGGGCAACGGTGCGCAGGGTCTCACGCATACGCTCGGACATAAGCCGGTCGCGGCCCTTCGCGCCCGTCGCAAGGTCCTGGGCGAGCTGCGGCTGACTACGACGCAACTCCTCGATGCGGGCTCTCTCGGCGACCTGAGTCGGGTGGAGCGGAAGGCCGGGGATCTGTTTGATGTTCATGCTCGAATGGGCAACGGCCATGAAGCTATGCCACGCCGAAGCCGGAATGCCGCCACCGGTGACGCGATCCATCGGCCGGAAATCGTCGTTGCCGATCCAGACGCCGGTTACATAGTCGCCAGTGAAACCCATGAACCAGGCGTCGCGGTAGCTCGACGACGTGCCGGTCTTGCCGGCGACATGCGTGAAGTCCAGCGCAGCACGCTTGCCGGTGCCCTCGGTCACGACCATGTGCATCATCTGGTTCATGGAGGCGGCATGCTCGGGCTTGACCACCTGGCGGGCCGCCGGCTCGTCGTGGTCGCGCGAGTAAACCACCTCGCCGCGGGAGTTCAGCAGCTCGATCACCGCATAAGGCTTGGCGAGCTTGCCGCCGTTGGCATAGGTCGCGTATGCGCCGGTGTGCTCGAGGACGGTCACGCCACCATCGCCGAGCGCCATCGAGCAGGTCTTGCGCACACCCGTGACGCCGAGCCTCTGAGTGAGCTTGATGACGTTCTCGCGGTCGTACTTCAGCGACAGCTCGACCGCGGTCGTGTTGAGCGACTTGGCGAAGGCGACGCCCATCGGCAGCGCGCCGCGCCCGCCGGTCGAGCCGTCGTAATTCTTAGGGGACCAGTTGCCGCACGAGACAGGCGAGTCGCGCACGGTCGACGTCGGCGTCAGGCCGTGCTCGACAGCGTTGGCATAAACATAAAGCTTGAACGACGAGCCCGGCTGGCGGCGCGCATGGGTGGCGCGATTGAACTGGCTCTCACCATAGTCGAGCCCGCCGACCATCGCCCGCACGGCGCCGTCGGGTTCCATCGCGACCAGTGCGCCCGCCTTGGCATGCTTGGCCTTCCCTTCCTGGCCCAACGTAGAGAGGAGGGCTTGCTCGGCCGCCTGCTGGAGCCGCAGATCAACGGCAACGCGAGCCGTGAGCACATAGTAGCCCCGCCCCTCGGCGATGCGCTGCACCTCCTCGAAGGCCCAGTCGAGATACCAATCCGGGCTCGAGGCCATCCGGCTATCGATCGGCTTGGCGGGATTGAGGCGCGCTGACTGGACCTGGCCGGCCGTCAGGAAACCGGCCTCCACCAGATTGGAGAGCACCTCGTTGGCGCGGGCGCGCGCGGCCGGGAGATCGATATGAGGCGCATACTTGGTCGGAGCCTTGAACAGGCCGGCCATCATGGCCGCCTCGGGCAGCGTCACGTCGCGGACCGACTTGCCGAAGTAGAACTGCGCGGCCGCCTCGACGCCGAAAGCACCGCCGCCCATATAGGCCCGGTCGAAATAGAGCTTCAGAATCTGGCGTTTCGTGAGCTTCGCCTCGAGCCAGAACGAGAGGAAGAGCTCCTTCAACTTTCGCGTGAGCGAGCGCTCGGACGACAGGAACAGGTTCTTGGCGAGCTGCTGGGTCAGCGTCGAGCCGCCCTGCACCGTCTCACCCGCATTGAGATTGGTGGCGAGCGCCCGAAGCGTGCCGAGCACGTCGATGCCGTAGTGCTCGAAAAAGCGGCGGTCCTCGGTGGCGAGCGTGGCCTTGATGAGATGGTCGGGAATGTCGTCAAGGGGGACGGCGTCGTTGTGGAGGATGCCGCGCTGGCCGATCTCGCGGCCGCTCTGGTCAACGAACTTCACGCTATACTTGCCAGTGGCAAATATCTTGGATTCGTCCATCTCGTTGAATGCGGGCACGGCCAGCACATACATGAGCGCCAGACCGCCGGCGAACAGGGAAAGCCCCTCGGACATCGCCTCGTTCAGCAGACGGCGCCAGCCGGTCAGGCGAAACCGGGCGAAGTAGCTGGTGCCCGCATTCCAGCGATCCTGCAGGCCGTGCCACAAGCCGGCCAGGGACGAATCGAGCCAGGAATCGAGGATGCCCAGCCGACGCCAGAGCCGGCCGCGTCTGTTCTGCTTGAAGAACCAGTCGCTCAAGGGTTAAGTCCCACCTCAAACCCGCCCGATGCGGACCGGCGTGCTGCCCGATGACGCGGCCCGCCGCAGCGTGCCGCGAGGCGAGTCGGACGGGCACCGGCACAACATGGTTTCTAACTGCATCGGACGCCAAGCGCGAGAGGTCACTTTGGCAACGCTGGAGGACGGCTTCTGGCGACGGAAGGAGCTGGAGGAGCTGAGCGAGGCCGAATGGGAGGCGCTCTGCGACGGCTGCGGCCGGTGCTGCCTCAACAAGCTCGAGGCGGAGGATACGGGTGAGATTCTGCTCACGCGGCTCGCTTGCCGGCTGCTCGACATCGGATCGTGCCGCTGCTCCGACTACGAGAACCGGCAGAAGCGCGTGCCCGAGTGCGTGAAGATCGACGCCGCGGCGGTGCGCAGCGTCAAATGGCTGCCGCCGACGTGTGCGTACCGGATGGTGGCAGAAGGCCGCGACCTCGCGTGGTGGCACCCACTCGTCTCCGGCACGGCTGAGACCGTGCACGACGCCGGCATCTCGGTTCGCAGCTTCGCGCGGAGCGAGAAGGGCATCAAGATCGACAATTACGTGAAGTACATCATCGCCGATTTCCCGTAGAGCCAAGGGGCAAGACCTGCCGCGTTGATGATCCCGAAAGCTCGTCAGCATAATCTTCGAGCGAATTGCGGAATTCGAGAGGCCGCGGTGACTTGGCTCATGCTCACGGGTGGCGCCATGGTGGCGCTCATTTCGATGACGCTGCTGACCGCCTTCTTTCGCCTGCTCGAACCCTTATCGGCTGCCCGGCTGCTCGTCGGCAGCGCGGGCGCCTTCGGCTTCCTCATCGCCCCCGACCTTCCCGCTGGAGGCGCCAGCCTCGATCGGGTGGAGCTCCCGGCTGTCGTGGCGACGAGCATTACGGCGAGGGACGGCGCTCGCTACGCGCTGATCGAGCACATGCGGCGCGTGCAGAGGTACGACCCGACAGGCCGATTCGAGCGCGGCTGGTTCGTGGACAGCGCCGGCGGGCTTGCCGGCATCGGGATGACGCGTGAGGGCCTCGTTGCCGTGGCCTCATACCGGCGCCGCCACGTCGAATTGTTCGACTCGAACGGGATGCCCGTCGGGGCGCCGGTGGCGATCGACGTTCACTGGAAGGGCGAATGGTCCAAGCATCTGCAGCCGGGGGCTCTCGCCGCTCCGGGGCTCACGATTGCAGCAACAGGCCATGCCCCGCCGCCGCCAACATCATGGAGGACGCTGGCACTGCTGCCGCTCTGGCACCCCCTCGTCGCCTGGCTGATGATGCTCGTGGCGTTTGCACCCTCGATGAGAGGATGGGCGCGCCGGCCAGCGGCAGGCTGATCGCTACTCGGCGGCGCGCGCCGCCTTCGGCTTTTTCGGCCAGCGCCGGGCGACCTCGGGAACGACCTCCTCCACCAGCCGGCGGGTCTGCGCCATGATGGCCTCGTCGTCGCGGCCGACCGGGCGGAGCACGAACTTCTCGACCCCGTTGTCGACGTACTCGGCGATGCGCTGGACGATGTCGGCGGCCTCACCCACGGCGAAATAGCCCGCCGGGTCGCGTTTGGTGCGACGCTGCTAGCCGTCCCGAGCGCGATCGAGCACGG
>JBFWQN010000062.1:0-15359 GCA_050249405.1 Hyphomicrobiaceae bacterium
GTTTCGGTTCCAGCGACCGTCGACAACTGATTGCGTGTCGCCTTCGTCCGACGAAACAAACGCTATCCCTTGAATAACATTACGCGCCTTGAAAGCGCCGCCGCCTTGATCCTCAAAATAAACAAAGAAAGTACTTCCGCCCGCGTCAAACCTAGCTAAATTTTCAGTCCGACTCGTCGGCTCGCCCAACTTTGATATGAGATAATCTACTGACGTTACTCCTATTTGAAGCTTCCTTACGTGGTCCTCAGGCCCGAGCATTGATTTCTTGTCGGGAAATAGCTTATTATTTAAGTCATTCCATATTTTCAATCTGCATTGACGGACGTCCGACAATTGGGGCGCAATCTCGTTGCGGAGCACACCTGTATACTCTTCAACGTTAAAAGTCCCCGCACCGCTAACGCCTGCATCAGCTAATTGCCTAAACAGCGAAGCGAGCTTCGCCTTGGCCTCGCCGTTGAAAGAAAAGGTCTTGTTAGAGCCACCAACTTCGAAGTTCCCGCATATGATGGGTACGAGCTCCTGCAATACGGCAATGGGATCATTTTGTTGGCCCGAAGTTTGAGCACTTGCGCTTGGCGAAACGACAACGAACAATGCGCACGCAGTCACCCAACGACACAGAGATTGGCGGATCATCAACACCTCCTGAAGAGCTATTCCGCAGCCGAGACGCGTCCTTGTTGCTGGTGATCAGCATTCGGCTTCCGCAACGCGATAATCACCGAAGACGGGACGCACTTCAAGTTTATGTATGAAGCCTTGGCCGCAGCAGCTAGCAAGCTGCCATTTGTCTGAATCCAGGTCGAGCGGCGGCGAATTGCGGTGCATCCAGTGTCGCGGGGCTGTGGTGAGAACGTTTGCGACGCGGGTGTTAAGTGCCACAGCCGCTTGAAATTAACGCTCCCTGTGCCGGCCAACTCTACTTCAGCACAGACTGTTGCGTTACGGCCCAGCCCGTTCTCGTGCGGGATAACAACACACTGAGGCTGATTGTCCATGTCTGAGCTGGTCGCTAAAGGTTCGTCGCTCCCGCGCACGCCGTGACGCAAAAACCATATGCGGACTCGGTCAGACCGCGCAAGCTCCGCCGTCCCGATGGCTCAGAGGGGGCAATCCCGTCGCCAGCCGAGCCTGCGACGGATGTCCGCCCTCGCCAGCTGCGGACACCGCGTCCACACCGACACTCGTTCGACACGTAGCGAATGCCCGCCTAGATCCTCGTCGGCGCCCCCGGCTCCGGGAAGGCGCTGCGCACCAGCCCCGGCAGCCGCGAGCCGAGCGTCACCGCCCGGGCGATGAACAGCACCATGTATGACGCCCACAGGCCGTGATTGCCGAACGCTCGCGACAGCACCCAGAAGGCGGCGAGAAAGATCACGATCGAGACGATCATCATGTTGCGCATGTCGCGCGTCCGCGTCGCGCCAGTGAAGATGCCGTCGAGCTGAAACACCCACACGCCCGCCAGCGGCGAGAGCGCCACCCAAACCAGAAAGGCCGAGGCCGCCGCCTGCACCGCATCGCTCCGCGCGCTCGCGCGGACGATGGCCGGCCCCGCCGCCCATATGAAAAGGCCGAGCGCGGCGGCGAACACCACGGCCCACAGCGTCGAGATGGCGATCGCCCTATCGAAATTGGCTCGGTCCCGGGCACCGATGGCACGACCGACCAGCGCTTCCGCCGCGAACGCGAACCCATCGAGCAGATAGATGGCGATGGCCATCATGCCGTAGAGGAGCGCATTCGCAGCCAGCGTCACGTCCCCGGCCTTCGCCCCCTCCGAGGTGAAGACGACAAGCGCGCAGTAGCCCGTCAGCGAGCGCACCACGAGATCGCCGTTGATGGCGAGCGAGCGGCCGAGCTTGGCCCTGTCGAGCGCGTCCGCGGCGGGCGCCGCGGCTCCCATGCGGTGCGCGATCCGCCAGGCCACGGCAAGCCCCGCGAGGGCCGCCGCCACCTCGGCCACGAGCGCCCCCAGGGCGACGCCTGCGACACCCCCGCCGAGCCACAGGCCGAACGCCAGCGCGAGCGCGATGTTGAGCACATTGAGGCCGAGTTGCAGCACGAAGGCGACGCCCGCCCGCCCAAGCCCGATCAGCCAGCCGAGCAGCGCGAAATTGACGAGCCCGGCCGGCGCCGCCCAGATCCGGATGTCGAAGTACGTCGTCGCAGCCGCGAGCACGTCCGGCGAGCCTCCGGTCAGCCAGAATGCCGATCGCCGCACCGGCACTTGCAGGAGCACGATCAGTCCCCCGCAGACGAGCGCCACCGCCAGGGCCCGCAGCAGATGCCCTGCAATCTCGCGCCGGTCGCCCGCGCCCAGCGCCTGCGCCGTGAGCCCCGTCGTTCCCATGCGCAGGAACGAGAACGTCCAGTAGAGCATGTTGAAGATGACGGCGCCGATGGCCACCGCACCCATCAGATGCGGCGCCCCGAGCTGCCCCACCACGGCCGTGTCCATGAAGCCGATCAGCGGCACGGTGGCGTTGGAGAGCGTGATGGGAAGCGCGATGGCCAGCACCTCGGCGTGGCCGACGCGCGGAGCGAGCGCTGGTCCCCCCGATCGCTGCCAACCCTTGGCCTCGGCCTCCGTCACTCGCGGCGCTCGCCGCCGCGCCCGCCGAGCGCTCCGATGAGCCTGACGACGATCCAGATGGGGATCACGACGACCGCCCCCAGCACGAAATAGCCGAAGGCGCCCTCGAAGATGCCGAATCCCATCCGCGAGATGCGGTTGATCAGGAGTTGCACATGGTAGAAGAGGGTCTCGGGCCGGATGTCGAGGGCCGACATGACGATACCGACGATGATCGACACGACAACCAGCCGCACGATCACGCCGATCGGATTGCCACCGAATAGCCGGTTCCTGTCCACGCCCGCTCGCTCCTGTTCCGGCGCACGACGCCCGCGTCGTTCCGATAGCACGAACGGCTCGCGGTCGCGACAGTGGCGGGCTGCACGATGCGCGCGTGGAAGGAGTGGCTGAGCGTGCCGAGCCGGCGCAAGAGACCCCTGTCCACGGCCGAGGCTGCGGCGCCCGACGTGACCGCACCAGCTTGCACGGGCGAGCTGCTCCCCCCGCGTTTCGCACAATGGTTCGCGGGGCGTAGCTGGACGCCCAGGCCGCACCAGCTCGCGCTTCTGGCTCAGGGCCGCGCCCGCCGCTCGACGCTCCTCATTGCCCCGACCGGCGCCGGCAAGACGCTCGCCGGCTTCCTTCCCTCCCTCGTCACCTCCCACGAGCGCGGACCGGCCGGAGCCCCCCGCAAGGGTGCAGGCCTCCGGACTCTCTACGTGTCGCCGCTGAAGGCGCTCGCCGTGGACGTGGCACGAAACCTTCTGGCGCCCGTCGCCGAGATGGACCTCGGCAGCTCGATCGAGACGCGCACCGGTGACACGCCTCAGTCGAAGCGCGCCCGCCAGCGGACCCGGCCACCGGAGATTCTGCTCACCACGCCCGAGCAGGTCGCCCTCCTGACCTCCGGCGAGGACGCAGCCTATCTGTTCGCGGACCTCGAGACGGTCGTGCTCGACGAGCTGCACGCGCTGGTGCCCTCGAAGCGGGGCGATCTCCTGTCGCTCGGCCTCGCGCGCCTTGCCGCGCTGGCGCCGGGACTCGTCCTCACCGGCCTCTCGGCGACCGTCGCGCGCCCGACCGAGCTGCGCGCCTGGCTGGCACCACAGACGACGCCGGAAACGGCGATCCAGCTTGTCGATGTCGTCCGGGTCGAAGGAGGCGCCCGCCCGGAGGTGACCATCCTCGAGACGGAGGACCCGCTGCCTTGGGCCAGCCATTCGGCACGCTACGCCGTGCCGGAGGTTCTGGCGGCCATCGAGCGGCATCGCCTCGCCATCGTCTTCGTCAACACGCGGCTGCAGGCCGAGCTGATGTTCCACGAGCTCTGGAAGGCGAACGAGGCGAGCCTGCCCATCGCGCTCCATCACGGCTCGCTCGATGTCGGCCAGCGCCGCAAGGTCGAGGCGGCGATGGCAGCGGGCAAGCTGCGCGCCGTCGTCGCCACCTCGACGCTCGATCTGGGCATCGACTGGGGCGACGTCGATCTGGTCGTCCACATCGGCGCGCCGAAGGGCGCGAGCCGCCTCATCCAGCGCATCGGCCGCGCCAATCATCGCCTCGACGAGCCCTCGCGCGCGCTCCTCGTGCCGGCCAACCGTTTCGAGGTGCTGGAATGCCGGGCGGCCCTCGAGGCGGCCGAGGCCGGCGCCCAGGATGCCGTGGTCGATCGCCGTGGCGGTCTCGACGTGCTCGCCCAGCACGTCCTCGGTGTCGCCTGCTCCGGCCCGTTCGATCCGGCGGCGCTGCATGCCGAGGTCTCGCGCGCCATGCCCTACGCAGGGCTCGCACGTGCCGAGTTCGACCGCGTCGTGGACCTCGCCGCCACCGGTGGCTACGCGCTCAGGGCCTACGAGCGATTCGCTCGCCTGAAGTCCACCGAGGACGGCCGGCTGCGCATCGCCCATCCCCGCGTCGCCCAGCAGTACCGCCTCAACGTCGGCACCATCGTCGAGAGCCCGATGGTGAAGGTGCGCCACGCCGGCCGCCGCGGCGCCGGAGCCGGGAAGGGCAAGTCCAGCAGCAGCCGCGCCGGTCCGCGACCTCTCGCCGGCGGGCGCGTCGTCGGCGAGGTCGACGAGTGGTTCGCGGGCGAGCTGGCGCCGGGCGACGCCTTCGTGCTCGGTGGCGAGACGTGGCGGCTCGAAGGCTTCCGCGACAACGAGCTGTTCGTCTCCCGTGCGACGGCCCGCGATCCCATCGTGCCGAGCTACCCCGGTGGTCGCTTCCCTCTTTCGACGCACCTGGCCGAGCGTGTCCGCCAGATCCTGGCCACGCCCGAGCGATGGCAGCGGCTTCCGGCACCCGTTGCCGACTGGCTCAGGTTGCAGCAGCAGCATTCGGCCCTGCCGACACCCGGCGAGGTGCTGGTCGAGACGTTCTTTCACGGCAGCCGGCACCATCTCGTCGCCTACCCCTTCGAGGGCCGCCTCGCCCACCAGACCCTCGGCATGCTGCTGACGCGGCGGCTGGAGCGGGCGGGAGCGAAGCCGCTGGGCTTTCTCGCCAACGACTATGCACTCGGCGTCTGGGGGCTGGGCGACGTCTCGGCCATGATCGCCGACGGCCGGCTCGACCTCGCCCACCTGCTCGACGAGGACATGCTGGGCGACGACCTCGACGCCTGGCTTGCCGAGACCAGCCTGATGCGTCGCACCTTCCGGCACTGCGCCATGATCGCGGGCCTGATCGAGCGCCGTCACCCCGGCAAGGAGAAGTCCGGCCGACAGCTCACCGTCTCGGCAGGTCTCGTCTACGATGTGCTGCGCAAGCACGATCCCGGCCACGTGCTGCTCGAGGCCGCCTGGCGGGATGCGGCGACAGGCCTGTTGGACATTCGGCGTCTCGGTGACTTCCTTCGCCGCATCCGGGGTAAGGTGCGCCACGTCGCACTGGCGCGGGTGTCCCCGCTCGCCGTGCCGATCATGCTGGAGCTTGGCCGCGAATCGGTCTCCGGCGAGGCGCGGGAGACCGCGCTTCGCGAGGCGGCAGAGGAGTTGCTGCGCGCGGCGGGTGTGGAGACGGCCGACGTGGCCGAAGCATAGCTGACCACGGCGTATGACGGGCGAGGGGCAAGGGGCGATACATGGGCGCAGCCGCCATGGGGACGAGGCAGGACGCCGGCCGCTTCGAGTCCCAGGCCTTCACGGTCGCTGGCATCGAGGTCGTCGCCGACCGCTCGGGCACCTTGTACCTCCCGTCCGAGCGCATGCTGCTGGTTGCCGATCTGCATCTCGAGAAGGGCTCGGCCTTTGCCCGTCGCGGCGTGATGCTGCCGCCTTACGACACCCGCGAGACCCTCGACCGCCTCGCCGCGGTGCTCGCACGCTTCCGCCCGGCCCGCGTCGTGGCACTCGGCGACAGCCTGCATGATCGCGGCGCCTCGGCGCGTCTCGGGCAAGCCGAGCGCGAGGCGATCCGCCGCCTGCAGCTGGGCCGCGACTGGCTCTGGATCACCGGCAATCACGACCCTGAGGTCTCCCCGGTGCTGGGCGGCGAGGTTGTCCCGGCGATCGTCTGCGCGACGCTGCGGCTCTGTCACGTGCCCGCGGAAGGCGGAGTTGCCGGCGATTGCAGCATGGGCGAGATCGCGGGCCATTTGCATCCGGCCGCGCGCGTCGCTTTGGGCGGCACCTCTGTGCGCCGCCCCTGCTTCGTTGGAGACGACCGCTGCCTCGTGCTGCCGGCCTTCGGCGCCTTTACGGGCGGCCTCAATGTGCTCGATGCTGCCGTGTCGCGATTGTTCGCGACCGAGCGCCTGGACGTGCGCATTCTCGGCCGCGACGGGGTCTACCCCGTGGCCCGGGCGTCACTTGCTCCGGATTGAGGGCTTGCGACCGGGTGGAGCCACGGCATCCGCCTGGTGGTCGGCATGGTCGCCTGGCTGGCCTTCGCCGACAGTGTCTCCGATGCCACGAGCGCCATCGTGCGCAATCCTCATCTCGTGAAGAAAATGGTGTTCCCGGTCGAGCTGCTGCCGCTCGCCTCGGTCGGGGCCGCGTTCGCGGTGCATCTCGGTCTCGTTGCTGTGCTGGCAGTCGCCCTCGGCGCGATGGGTCATCTCGATCCGCGGCTGCTCTGGACGCTGCCGCTGTGGACGCTGCTGTCGCTCGTGCTGGCGACGGGCATGGCGCTCGTGGTGTCGAGCCTCAACGTCTTCGTGCGCGACATGCAGGCGGTGGTGCCGCTCGTGCCAAGCCCGGCCGCACGTGCCGTGCCCATGCAGCCCGTCCATGTCAGGCCAATGCGGCCCTCGCCTCGGCTCTCATCTGGTCGATCCCGAACGGCTTCGACACCAGACGGACACCCGCGAGGTTGCGGGCCTTCTCGAGGCCTTCGGCGTAGCCGGACATCAGCACCAGCCTGATCGCCGGCAGCCGTTGCCGCGCCCGCCGTGCGAGCTCGATGCCATCGAGCCCCGGCATCTCCACATCGGCGACCAGCAGCGCGAACGTGCCGGCCTCGAGCAGCGCCAGCGCCTCGCTCCCGTCTTCGGCGGTCGTCACCCGATGCCCATCGAGCTCGAGCGCCCTGCGGACCAGCTCCAGAGTGCCCTTGTCGTCGTCGGCGAGAAGGATGCTTGCCACAGTGCGTCTCCGTCCTGGTGGAGGAATGTTCCGAAACCGGCTCAGAGGTCGGCGATCCGGCCGACGAACGGCAGCTCACGATAGCGGTTGGCGAGGTCCATGCCATAGCCGACGACGAACACGGGCGGACATTCGAACGCCACGAAATCTGCCTCGATGGCCACCGCGCGGCGCACGCGCTTGTTGAGCAGCACGCAGGTGAGCAGCCGCCTCGCACCACGCGCAGCCACGAGGTCCTTGGCAAAGGCGAGCGTGCGTCCCGTGTCGAGGATGTCGTCGATGAGCAGCACCTCTCGGTCGGCCACGTCGAGCTCCATGTCGCGCAGGATGTCGACGGTGCCGGCCGACCGCGTGCCGCGGCGATAGCTGGCGAGCGTCATGAAATCCACCTCCGGTGCAAGCCCCGCGGCGTGCAGCCCGCGCAGCAGGTCTGCCGCGAACACGAAGCTGCCCGTCAGCACGGGCACCACCAGTGGTCTCTCGAGACGCGCGGCGGCGATGTCCTGGCAAAGCTCGCCGATCCGCCGTGCGATGGCATCCGCCGAGAAAAGCACCTCGACCGTCGCTTGTCCTGCCTCGTCCGCCACCATTGTCCGCTCCGCCATTCAATCCGCTCGCCGAGGCCTCCGGCGCCTTTGCCGTGGCCGAATTTCGCCACGTGTCTGCCCTCGTCTCCTGGCAGAATCGTGGCCTTGGCCGAACCCACTCCCCCTGCGCGCTGGCGTGCCGCATCGGCCGCCGCCCGCGTTACCCCCACAACCACGCCACATTACTGGGCGATTGATCGCAGAGCCGATACCGCATATAGGCGAATCGAGAGTGTCGCGCCGTTGCGGGGAACGGGAGCACACGTGATCAGGCTGCAGAACGTCGGGTTGAAATACGGTCGCGGTCGCGAGGTGCTCCACGACGTGACCTTCCATGTCCGTCCCGGATCGTTCCATTTCCTCACCGGTCCCTCCGGTGCGGGCAAGTCCTCGCTATTGCGCATGATGTTCCTGTCGCAGGAGCCGTCGCGCGGGCAGGTGATGCTGTTCTCGCAGGACGTCAGCCATATCGACGCCGCGCGCCGGGCGCAGCTTCGCCGCCGCATCGGCATCGTCTTCCAGGATTTCCGCCTGCTGGATCATCTGACCACGTGGCAGAACGTGGCGCTGCCGCTGCGTGTCGTGGGCAAGAAGGAATCGGAGTACAGGGAGGACGTGACGGACCTGCTGCAATGGGTGGGCCTCGGCGACCGTATGGACGACTATCCGTCCGTGCTTTCGGGCGGCGAGAAGCAGCGGGCAGCGATCGCCCGCGCTGTCATCGGCAAGCCCGAGTTGCTGCTTGCCGACGAGCCGACCGGCAACGTCGACCCGCAGATGGCCCGTCGCCTCCTGAGGCTGTTCATCGAGCTCAATCGGCTCGGCACGTCGGTGATCATCGCGACCCACGACCATCTGCTGATGCGCCAGTTCAAGGCGCCGAGACTGGAGCTGCACGACGGCTATGTCAGGATCGTATGACAGGCCGCCGGGGCCGCCCACGCCATTGCCGCCACCGTCCTCGCCACGGACGCGGGGGCGCGAGGCCTACTACAGCCAGCCCGCGGTGCCACAGCCAGTCCATGCCCCGGACATACCGCATACCGATCCGCGTCCGCATCGCACACCTGAGGCCCATCGTGCGCCGGACAGCGATCCGCGCACCGGCTTCGACGTGCCACGCCAATCCGGCCATAGTCAGCCCGCCAGCACCGCGCGGCCTCAAGAGGAGCGGGAGTTCGACGGCGAGCTGAGGGTCGAAGGCCGGCCCGCCGGCACTCACGCCCCGCGCACCCGGGCCGGCAATGGCGCCGGCGTCGTGCCGGCCGGCTCGGTCACCAGCCGCTCTCTGACGCTCGTCGTCTCCATCATGTGCTTCCTCGCCTGCCTCACGGCCGGC
This sequence comes from Hyphomicrobiaceae bacterium, assembly GCA_050249405.1. Lineage (GTDB taxonomy): Bacteria > Pseudomonadota > Alphaproteobacteria > Rhizobiales > Hyphomicrobiaceae. The sequence continues at coordinate 9,097 of JBFWQN010000062.1, forward strand.
TGCGTCTACATGGTCAACCAGTCGGCCTCCGCATGGCTCCGGGACATCTCCAGCGAGGTGACGGTCCAGATCGAGCCGCGTGATCGCGCCGACATGGACCGTACCGTCCGCGACGCCGCGGCCTTCATCGCCAAGCAGCCCGGCATCCGGGCGGTGAAACCCATGACGCACGACGAATCCGCAGCCCTCGTCGAGCCGTGGCTCGGCAAGAGCGATGCGTTGAAGGCATTGCCGATCCCCCGCCTCATCGCCATCGAGCTCGACCGCTCGGCACCACCGGACATGGACACCTTGCGTGCGCTGGTCGCCACCGAGGTGAAGGGCGCGAGCCTCGACGACCACCGCCACTGGCAGCAGCAGATTCGCACCGTCACCCGGTCCCTGGCCCTGGGCGGTCTCGGCATCCTGATGCTCGTCGGCGCGGCCACGACGGCCATCATCGTCTCAGCGACGCGCTCCTCGATGGCCTCGAACCGCGAGATCGTGGAGGTCCTGCATCTCGTCGGCGCCACCGACCGCTACATCGCCCGCGAGTTCGAGCGGCATTTCCTGCGCCTCGGCATCCGCGCGGGCCTCGTCGGAGCCGGCTGCGCCATGCTCGTCTTCGTCGCCATGCCGATGGGCATGGAGCTGCTCGGCGGCAACGTCGTCACGATGGCGGAGATGCGCCGCCTGTTCGGAGCCGGCGTGCTCGATCCCGCGGGCTACGCGGTGCTCGTCGTCGTCGTGGTGGTGATCGCCGCGCTCTGCATGCTGACCTCCCGCTTCGGCGTCTATCGTATCCTCGATACCCAGCGCTGACCGATCGCCACACTTTGGCGCTGCCGTCCAGCCTTCGCCGATGAAAAAAGGGGCCGGCGCGAACGGCCGGCCCCTGGGCGACAGAAGCGGTTGCAAAAGAGGGGGGAGGGAGCGCTCCTGCCGCAAGCTCTCAGTGGGCCGCGGCCGTGCCGTGGGCGACCGCATTGTGGCCATGCTCAGCACTCTCGCGATTCTCGGGCCGTCCGAAAATCGCCTGCAGCATGGTCCAGAAGGCCTGGGACCGCTCCCGCCGTCCACGCTGGATTGCCGCCTCGATGACGGCGCCGGTCAGGACGGGCCGAGCATTGGTGTTGGTGTTGGTGTTGGTGCTCATGACAGTCTCCTGCTTCTTCTCTCCGCTGTGGGCCTTTGGCCTCGAGTTGCAGCGGCAGGGTTGGCTCAGATCATCTCGACTCTTTGGGACCACAACCCTCGTCTCAGGGCGCTGCGGTCTAGGCTCTCGACGGCGGCTCGTGTGTGTCTTTCATTGTCCGGCGCCGTCTCGATGGTTTAGAGATAGACGAGCCAACTACGGCCTACAAACGACGTTTGTTAGGAATTGGCATTAGGAAACCTAAACCGACATGCCCCGCCCCCTGCCCCCGCTCAATGCGCTCCGTGCCTTCGAGGCGACGGCCCGCCACCTGTCGTTCACGCTCGCCGCCGAGGAGCTCTCGGTGACGCCGGCCGCGCTCAGCCACCAGATCAAGGGGCTCGAGGATTTTCTCGGCCAGCGCCTGTTCGAGCGGAAGGTTCGCTCGATCGCACTCACCCCCGCCGGCCTCGCGCTATACCCGGGGCTCCACGCCGCCTTCCTGCAGATCCGCCAGAGCGTCGAGCTGATCGACCGCGCGCCAAACGACAAGGTGCTCGTCGTCTCCGCCCCTCCCGGCTTCACCGCCAAATGGCTCGCGCCGCGGCTCTATCGCTTCTTGATGGCCAACCCGGAGATCGACGCCCGCATCTCGGCAACGCACAGCCTCGCCAATTTCACCAGCGACGGCGTCGACGTGGCCATCCGCAACAGCCGCACCGAATCGCGCGGCCTGTGGTCCCGGAAGCTCATCGGCATCACGCTACTGCCCGTCGCCAGTCCTCGCCTCGTCGGCGAGACCGGCCTCGCCGAGCCCGCCGATCTGGCCAAGGTGCCGCTCATCCACGACGACCTGCTCGGCAGCCTCACCGGGCTGCCCGGCTGGTCGGAGTGGCTGGCTGCCGCCGGCGTCGAGGGAATCAATCTGTCCCGCGGCCTGCGCTTCTCGAGCCCCGACCACGCGCTCGAGGCGGCCGTGGAGGGGGCGGGCGTGCTGCTGGCGCACAAGGCGCTGGCTCACGACGACCTGCGCACCGGCCGGCTCGTCGCGCCGTTCAAGATCGAGCTCGCGACCGACCGCTCGTTTCAGCTGGTGTGCCCCGAATCCCATGCGCGCCGGCCCAAGGTGAAGGCCTTCGCCGAATGGATCACCGAGGAGGTGCACCGGATGGCGCCAGCCCCCAGCGCATCGTAAGCCGGTCCGTTCTCGGGCCGGCCACCGGCTCCGCGCGCTCCCCTCGCTCTCAGGAACGGCCGACGAGATCGTCTTCCCGCCCTTCCGCTTGAATGCCGGGGAAGTCGCGGCCAAGTACGCAGATATGGGGGTTGGGGCCGGGTCTGGTTGCTGCCCAGTGATCACAGACGTGGGTCGATCGGATGCCGCATGACACGCCACTCATCGCTACGATCGTCGTCGGGTTGTCGCTGGCTTTCGTCCTGGGAGCCGTTGCACAGCGGCTGAAGATCTCTCCGATCGCCGGCTACCTGCTGGCAGGAATCGCCGTCGGACCCTATACGCCCGGCTTCGTTGCCGATCAGGCGCTGGCCGTCGAGCTCGCGGAGATTGGCGTCATCCTTTTGATGTTCGGCGTCGGGCTGCACTTTTCACTGTCCGACCTGATGTCGGTGCGTGCCATCGCCATCCCCGGGGCCATCGTCCAGATCGTAGTGGCGACGTTGCTCGGCGTCGGGCTTGCGAGCCATTTGGGCTGGCAATTCGGTGCGGGAATCGTCTTCGGCCTCGCCCTCTCGGTTGCGAGCACCGTCGTGCTCCTCAGGGCCTTGCAGGAGCGTCACCTGCTCGCCAGCGAGCGCGGCCGCATCGCGGTAGGCTGGCTCATCGTCGAGGATATCGTCATGGTCCTCACGCTCGTGCTGCTGCCGGCCATCGCGCCGCTGCTCGGCAATACCGGCACCTCGAGCATCAGCCTCGCGACGATAGCCGGTCAGGTGGCGATTACGGTCGGCAAGGTTTCGGCCTTCGTCGCCGTCATGTTGCTCGTCGGGCGAAGGCTCATTCCCTCGGTGCTGCACTACATCGCCCACACCGGCTCGCGCGAGCTGTTTCGGCTGGGTGTCCTCTCGATCGCTCTCGGTGTCGCCTTCGGCTCGGCCAAGCTGTTCGGCGTGTCGTTCGCGCTCGGGGCGTTCTTCGCCGGCATGATCCTGAGCGAGTCCGAGCTGAGCCAGCGGGCTGCCGAGGAATCCTTGCCGCTGCGGGACGCCTTTGCCGTGCTGTTCTTCGTTTCGGTGGGCATGCTCTTCAATCCGGCCATTCTGGTCACCCAGACGTGGCCCGTGGTCGCCACCGTCGTCATTATCGTGGTCGGCAAATCGCTCGCCGCGATGGCCATCGTTCTGGCCTTCCGGCACTCGCTGTCCACGGCGCTCCTCATCTCGGCGAGCCTCGCACAAATCGGCGAGTTCTCGTTCATCCTGGCCGGCCTCGGCATCTCGCTCGGCGTGCTCGAGAGCACTGGCCGAGACTTGATCCTCGCCGCGGCGCTGCTGTCGATCCTCGTCAATCCACTGCTTTTTCTGGCTCTCGACCGATTGCGGCCGTGGCTCGAGGCGAAGGCGGTGTCGGAGCCCGGCTCGGGAGCGCGCGACCAGGAGCGGCTCCCGTCAGGACGCCACGAAGGCCATGTGACGCTTGTCGGCTGTGGTCGGGTAGGTGGCCCGGTCGCCCAGCAGCTTCACAAGAGCGGCACTGATGTGCTCGTCGTCGACGAGCGTGACGAGGTGATCGAGAAGCTCGCCAACGATGGGATCCGCGCCGTCGCCGCGAGCGGCAGGGAAGGCCTGCTCGCAGCTGATATCGGGCACGCCGCGGCACTGTTGGTCGCGGTCCCCGACGTGTTCGAGGCTGGCCAGATCGTCGAGCAGGCCCGCGCCATGAATCCCGGTCTCGTCATCATCGCGCGCGCACATTCGGATGCCGAGGCCGACCATCTCTCCGGATGCGGCGCCGACGCGGTCGTGCAGGGAGCGAGGGAGATTGCACGCGCATTGCTCGAAAAGCTCGAGCACGCGTCCGCTGCCAAAGCTCACGGCCCCAGCGGCGGCGCGAGCGGGCTTCAGCCCTCGCCCCCTCCGAAATAGTCCGCGAAATCGACGACCTCGGTCGCACCGTCGGTATAGAGAGGCAGAAATCCGGGCAATTGCTCGACACGGCTGAGCCAGCGATTGATCGCCGGCCAGTGCTTCCGGGAGAAGCCGATCTCCTCCATCCAGCACGTGTAGGGATAGAGGGCATAGTCGGCGATCGTGGCGTCGGGGCCGGCGATCCAGGCGCCGGCGGCGAGCCGCGTCTCGAGCACGCCGAGCGCAAAGGCCGATTTGGCCTCAAGCTCCGCCATCCGCTCCCTCGGCACGGCCTGCGCCCGCGCGTAGCGTCTCAGATAGCGCAGCACCGCCAGGGCCGGCTCGTGGCTGTACTGCTCGAAGAACATCCAGCGCAGCACCTCGGCCCGCTCACGCTTCGCGTCGGGCCACAATGGCGTTCCCTCGGCGAAATAATAGAGGAGCGCACCGGAATCACTCAGCACGTCGCCGTCGGGAAACAGCACCGCCGGCACCTTTCCCATCGGATTGAGCGCCAGAAAACGCGGATCGCGTGGCTGCCCGAGATCCTGTCGCACCTCGACGCGCCGGAATGGAATGCCGCGGCGCGCCAGGATCATTTGCACCTTGTGCACGTTGCCCGAATGGAGATTGCCGAGCAGCGTCAGCATATTGGACCTTCACTTTTGGGCCCGTGGCCTCACAGGACGCATGCCGGTCCCGCAGGCCGTGCGCCCGGACAGCCGTCGGTCTCGGCTCAGGCAACGCCGCGGATCTTGTCGAGGACTGGCAGAATATAGCGCCGGAACTGGTCCGGATTCTCGCTCATCGGAAAGTGGCCGAGCTTTTCCATCACCGTCACCTCGGCTCCGGCAATGCTGGCCGCCGTGCGCCGCGTATCCTCGGGTGTGCACGAGAAATCGTACTCGCCGGTGAGCAGGTAGAGCGGGCATCGCCGCGTGTCGATCCGCGCCAGCACGTCGCGCAGGTCTCCATCGACCCGATAGAAGTAGAGATCGCCCTTGAACACGCCGGGGCCGCCGCATTTGTACATCCAGAGCGTCTCGTGGCGGCTGGCGTCCGGGCTCTGCGGTGCCATCAAACCGGAGACGAGCGCCGCACACACCTCTCCGCCGTGCACATCGGGCCGATTGAGCCACTCCGTGTCGTACCAGGGCTGCTGGTGTGCCGCCGATTCGAGACCGATCAGCGCCCGGAAGCGCTCCGGCTGCTCCGCCGCGAGGTTGAGCACGATGCGGCCACCGATGGAGCATCCCATCACGACCGGCTTTTCGAGCCGCATGGCATCGCACACGGCCAGCACCAGATCGGTGTAGGCGCGCGTGGTCAGTCGGTACTCCTCGCGCTCGTGGCCCAGGGGCGGCAGCGACTTGCCGTGCCACGGCATGTCGAACGCGATCACGCGGTAATGCCGGGTCACCTCCTCGTCGACGAGCAGGTGCCGCCACTGCCGCGCATCGGCCCCCGCCGTATGCAGGCAGATCAGCGGAATGCCGGCACCCGCCTCCTCGACGTAGAGGCGGTAAGCGCGCCCGGCGATCTCCAGATTGAGATAGCGGCCGACGATCGGCTCGAAATGCGGCGTCACGAGCGGCCTCCATCTGCATGGAGGCGCCGCGGCAGCGCCAGCAGATCCTTCACGTACTGCAGGTTGCCCATCAGTGGCACGAGATCGCCCTCGATCCGAGCGCGTCCGGTCTTGTTGAGGGCCAGCAAAACGTGGAATCCGGGCGCGGGAAACGGCTGGAGAAACTGAAGCCAGACCTCGGGCTCCGCACGGATGGCGAAAGTATAGGGCCGAAGCAGGAATGGCCCCTGCAGCAGCCTGGCCACCGCGCCGCTGCGAATCTCTACGGCGAGCTGCGCCCGTCCGACCCCGATCTCGAGATCGCACGTGAGGAAATGACCACGGCGAACGAGGTCGGCATCCGCACTGGCGAGTCGCGGAAGTGCCGCGAACGCCGCGATCGCGCGCTCGAGTGCAGACGTGGCACCGCTTGCTGTCACCAGCTTCTCATCCGTTGTCACGCCCGGGCCACTCCCGTCAGCTGGCGAGGCCGCCGAC
>JBFWQN010000063.1:0-15272 GCA_050249405.1 Hyphomicrobiaceae bacterium
AGCATCGCGGCGGCGTGCGCGAGATGCTGGCCGTGGGCGAGCGGGCCAAGGCCATGCTCGGCAAGACACCCGAGAAGGTGGAGGCGGTGCGACCCATGCGCGACGGCGTCATCGCCGATTTCGTCGCGACCGAGGAGATGCTGCGCCAATTCATCCAGCGCGCCAAGTCGATGCTCGGCTTCCGGCGGCCGCGCCTCCTCGTTTGCGTGCCGGCCGGAGCGACTCCGGTCGAGCGCCGCGCTGTTCTGGAGACCGCCATCTCGGCAGGCGCGCGGCGCGTATTCCTGATCGAGGAGCCGGTGGCGGCGGCCATCGGCGCCGGCCTCACGATCGACGATCCGGTGGCGACGATGGTCGTCGATATCGGCGGTGGCACGACGGACATCGCCGTGCTGTCGGTCGGCGACGTGATGGAGGCGCGCTCGCTCAAGATAGCCGGCAACGCCCTGGACGAGGCCATCGTGCGCTTCGTGCGCCGCGAGCATCAGCTGACGATCGGGCCGGCGGCCGCCGAGCGCATCAAGATCGAGGCTGGCACGGCGATGGCGGTCGCCGGGGGTCGGGCGGCGGAGATTCGCATTCGTGGCCGCGACATCCGCCACGGCAAGCCCAAGGCCGTCGTGCTGACGCCAGCGGATATCGCAGGCGCACTCGCCGGGCCGATCGGCGACATCGCGGATTTCATCCAGAGGACGCTCGAGGGCTTGCCGATCGAGGTGCGCGCCGACGTCGCGGCGCGCGGCGTATCGCTGTCGGGCGGGGGAGCGCTGCTCGACCGGCTCGACAAGGAGCTCGAGCGGCGCGTCGGCATCCGCTTCGTCGTGCCGGACAAGCCGATGCACTGCGTGGTGCTGGGAACGGCGCGCGTGCTCGAGACGCTCGGCGAGCGGCGCCACCTGCTGATCGAGCCCTAGCGGGCCACGCGCCGGTCTGTCGCGGGCTGCGACAGCGGCGCCGTGCGGAATGCTTGCCTCGCGCCCCGCGCATCACGTTTACTCACCCGAACCTTTCTCGCGTGGAGCATGCCATGCCTATCATTCAAGAAATCGGCCCGCCGGCGACGGCCGTGGCCGGGGAGAGCGAGCGGCAGGCTCTCCCGAGCGCCCTGCGCGGCGCGGCACAATGCTGCCCGGCGTGCGGGCGGGGGAAGCTTTTCACTTCCTACCTGAAGGTGGCCCATGCCTGCGATGCGTGCGGGGAGGCGCTGCATCACCAGCGCGCCGACGACGCACCGGCCTACTTCACGATGGCCATCGTCGCCCACATCGTGGTCGGCGGATTGCTCGCCGTCGAGCAGACGTTCGCGCCGCCGACGTGGGTGCAGCTCTCGATCTGGCTGCCGATGACGCTGGTGCTCTCTCTTGCGCTGCTGCCCGTGGTCAAGGGCGCGCTGGTCGGGTTGCAATGGGGCTTGCGGATGCACGGCTTCGGCACGGGGAGAGATCCGGCGGAACCTGCGCCTGATCCGGCTGCAGCCGTGATCGCGGCGGGCGAGGGGCGCAAGGCATGAGTGCGAAAGAGCCTGCAACGGCATCCGTGGTGTCACCGAAAGCCGCGGATGCGGCCAAGAGCGCGGCGGTGCTCAAGCCCCGCGATGCAGCGACCCTCATCCTCGTCGAGCGGACGCAGGCGCTGCCCCGCGTGCTGCTCGGCCGCCGCAGGGCCGACATGAAGTTCATGCCGGGAAAGTACGTGTTTCCCGGAGGGCGGGTGGACAAGACCGATCGCGCCGTGCCGAGCGCGGACGAGCTGGCGCCGCACGAGGCGCGCAAGCTGATGGTCGACATGAAGGGTGGCGCCAGCCCTGCGAAGGCGCGCGCGCTGGCGCTGGCCGCCGTGCGCGAGACGTACGAGGAGGCGGGCATCATCCTCGGCGCGCCGCTGGCCGGCCAGAAGCCGCCGGCCGATGCCTCGTGGGAGCGCTTCTTCGAGAAGGGCTTCGCGCCGCGCCTTGCGGCCCTCACGTTCTTCGCCCGTGCAATCACGCCGCCGGGGCGCCCACGCCGCTTCGATACCCGCTTTTTCTGCGCCGAGGCGACGGCCATCACCTTCCGCGGGACGCCGCCCGAGGACGAGTTGTCGGATCTGGTCTGGATGGGGATCGAGGAGGCGCGCGGCCTTGATCTGCCGCCGATCACCCGCGTCATTCTCGAGGATCTCGGCGATCGGCTGAAGCTCGGGCCGCTGGGCGGTCTCGATGCGCCGGTGCCCTACTATTTTCATCGCAACGGCACCTTCAAGCGTCAACTGATCACTTCGCCGGCTGAGCCATCTTCGGCTTGACTTGGTGGGCAGCTCGACTATGAATTCTCGCAACTCGGCAGCTTCTGCCGCCTGACAATGGATCGGCCATGGCCAAGCCCGTCACTCAGAAGATCAAGCTCCTCAGCACGGCCGGAACCGGCTTTTTTTACGTGACCAAGAAGAATCCGCGCACGTCCACGGAAAAGATCGTGATGCGCAAGTACGATCCCGTGGCGCGCAAGCACGTCGAGTTCAAAGAGACGAAAATCAAGTAGATTTCGCGCTTGTCGAAGTGAGCGTCGTTCGCCGAGTTTTATGCGGCAGCGAAGGTGCGACTGCTCACGCATATCTGGTCAATGCGGATTGAACGAGCTCGAGTAAGGCGATCCAGTGCGCCTGCTCGTCCGGCTATCCAATGGCGGTGCTTCTTCGGCCCGGAACAGAGCGCATTCGCTAGGTGCGAAGCTATATCGGTTTGGCCTGATTGGTGCCAAGCCCGTCACTGGTCTCGGCAGCGGGGTAAGAAACCGAGCAGTGACGGGCCGGGCAGACCAAGCGTTTTGCCAAAGAGGGCGTTGGCGCAACGCTCGGCGTTCGTAGAGCTGTGCGATCGAGAGCAGTCTCTCGCTGCTGAGTCCGACGTTTCCCGACCGAGTGCAGTTGCGGCGAGGGGACGACAGACCAACTGCAGCGCAAGGCCGTTCCTTACACTTCAAATCGCAATAGCTATAAATTGAGCGCACTCAGTTTGTCAGATTCCCACTGTGGCCGCAACAGCTATCGTCATGTTCCAATATGCTCCTTTTTTGAATTGGTCAGCTGACGATCCTGCAACTGCAACGCTCAGCCCGTTGGATATCGAGCGCGACATTTCGGCTGGAGCCGCTTGCCGTCTAGACGGTAGGCTGTCATGACGCAATCCTAGATTGCATTTTCTGTGGATGCAACTCAATTATCGATTGTGGTCACGAGGCTGTCAGGCAGCGTCGGCGACCACGCGGTTACGTCCGCTGCGCTTGGCCGTGTAGAGCGCGGTGTCGGCACGCTTGAACAGTGTCTCAGGCGTATCGTCGCGCCGCTCGAGCGTGGACACGCCGACGCTGGCGGTGACAGCGAGCGTGCTCTCGGCGTTCACCTGGAAAGGCTCGGCCGCAATGCAGGCACGCAGCCGCTCCGCCACCTGAAGAGCGCGAGCGAGATCCGTATCCGGCATGATGATGACGAACTCCTCGCCGCCGAGACGGCAGGCGAGATCGATGCCACGCGTGTTGCGGCGCAGGCGGGTGGCGAATTCGCGGAGCACGTTGTCGCCAGCGTCGTGGCCGAAGGTGTCGTTGACCTTCTTGAAGAAATCGATGTCGGCGACGAGCACCGAGAGCGTACGGCCGGACTGCGTGGCCTGGGCCACCAGCGTGCCGAGATGGCTCTCCATGTAGCGCCGGTTGTGCAAGCCGGTCAGGGGGTCCGTGATCGCGTGCTCCATGCCCTGGTCGAGCTTGGCGCGCAGGAGATCGGCATGCCGCTTGCGCTTGATCTGCGTCTTGATGCGGGCCAGAAGCTCGTTGCGGTCGAGCGGCCGCAGGACATAGTCGTTGACGCCCATGTCGAAGCCGCGCAGCAGGCGTGCCTCGTCGCCGGGATCGACCATCATCACGATCGGCATGTGCCGCGTCCGGTCGAGCGATCGCACCTGCGAGCACAGGCGCAGGCCGTCCGCTCCGTTCAGCGACAGGCTGACGATGAGCAGGTCGAAATTCTGCTCCGCCATGCGCATCAGCGCCGCCTGCGGATCGCGCTCGACGACGACGGAGTGGGTTTTGGAGAGGCTTTCGACGATCCGCTGGGCCGATCGCGCGTGATCCTCGACCAGCAGCACGTGCCCGTTGGCCGCAGCCTGAGCCCACTCGGCGATGCCGCCGGGCCCAAAGCCCAGATCCTGGCTCGTGGAGGCGCGCATCATCAATTCGTCGGCGAGCACCTTGAGCCGCGCGAGGCTGCGCACACGCGTGATGAGGGCGATGTCGTCGACCGGCTTCGTCAGGAAATCGTCGGCGCCGGCCTCGAGACCTTCCACTTTGTCGGACGGCTGGTCGAGCGCCGTCACCATGATGACGGGGATGTGCGCGTGCTTCGGGCTCTGCTTGATGCGCCGGCACACCTCGAAGCCGTCCATCCCGGGCATCATCACGTCGAGCAGCACCACATCGACGCGCTCTCGCGCGATGATGTCGAGGGCCGCCTTGCCGCTGTTGGCGGTCAAGATCTCGAAGTACTCGGCCGAGAGCCTCGCCTCGAGCAGCTTCACGTTGGCCAGGATGTCGTCGACGACGAGGACGCGGGCGGTCATCGGTGGGCCTTCCGGACGGAGACAGGAGCGATCACACGTCGCCTATGAAGCGGCGCACGGTTGCGATGAACGTGCTGATGGTGATGGGCTTCGAGATGTAGGCCTCGCAGCCGCCCTGGCGGATGCGCTCCTCGTCGCCCTTCATGGCGAAGGCCGTGACGGCCACCACGGGAATGTCCCGCAGCCGCTCGTCCTCCTTCAGCCACTTCGTCACCTCGAGGCCCGAGACCTCGGGGAGCTGGATATCCATCAGGATGAGGCTCGGGCTGCGCTCGCGCGCCAGCTGGAGAGCCTCGGTTCCGCTGCGCGCCTGGAGCGTTGCGTAGCCGTAGGCGTCGAGGAGGTCGTTGAAGAGCTTCATATTGAGCTCGTTGTCCTCGACGATGAGCACGGTCTTGCGACCGCCTGCCGTTCGCGGGGCGCGAGTCTCGAAGCTGCGCACGTTGTCCTGATATGTCATGCCTGCCGCCCGCCCGGCGCACTCCCCGGCTTATTGCACCGATTCGAAGGTGCCGTTGCTTGCCAGTTTGGCGGAAAGAGCTAACCAATTGTTTAAGATGTGGACACGACTCGATGCTGAGGAGGCATGTCGATGCTGGACAAGCGCCGGGCGAGCCGGTTGACGCAGCAGGCGGCCGAGGAGATCGCCGCGCACGCCCTCCTGTTTCTCGCCGGGGACACGGTGCGCATGGGCCGATTTCTGGCGGAGACGGGGCTGGGGCCGGCGGAGCTCCAGGCACAGGTCCGCGAGCCCGACACCTTGCGCGCCGTGCTCTCGAGCCTCGTCTCGGACGAGGCGGCGCTGCTCGCGTTCGCCGCCAACGCGGGGCTCCAGCCTGAGCAGGTTGTCAAGGCCGAGGCCATGCTCGGCGGTGGATCGTCGTGGGACAGCACATGAGCGGGCTTCGGATCGGCATCGACCTCGGCGGCACCAAGATCGAGGGCGTGGTGCTCGCGGCCGACGGCAGCGAGCGGGCACGCCGGCGCATAGCGGCGCCGCAGGGCGACTATCGTGCCACCGTCGCGGCGCTGTCCGACCTGGTCGCCGGTCTCGAGCAGGCGGTGGGCGACACGGCGACCGTCGGGGTCGGCATGCCGGGCTCGATCTCGCCCGCGACGGGTCTCGTGCAGAACGCCAACTCGGTGTGGCTGAACGGGCGGCCGCTGAAAGCCGATCTCGAGGCCAGGATGGGCCGCGAGCTGCGCCTCGCCAACGACGCCAATTGTTTCGCCGTGTCCGAGGCGGCGGACGGAGCCGGTGCGGGCGCTGCCAGCGTGCTCGGCATCATCCTCGGCACAGGCTGTGGAGGTGGCATCGTCGCGGGCGGGCGGATCGTCGACGGCCCGCGCGGCATCGGCGGGGAGTGGGGCCATAACCCGCTGCCGTGGATGACGGCCGACGAGCACCCCGGGCCCACCTGCTGGTGCGGGCGGCGCGGCTGCATGGAGACGTGGGTGTCGGGCCCGGCGCTCGCCGCCGATCATGCGCGCACGACGGGCGAGCGCATCGGCGCCGAGGACATCTCCAGACGTGCCGCTACCGGCGATTCCGCCGCGCTGGCGACGCTCGGCCGCCACGCCGACCGGCTCGCCCGGGGGCTCGCGCACGTCGTCAACCTGCTCGATCCCGAGGTGATCGTGATCGGTGGCGGCCTGTCGAAGTTGAGCCACCTCTATACAATGCTGCCGGGCCTCGTGGCGCCGTGGGTTTTCGCGGATGCGCCGCGAATCGTGATCCGCCCGCCGCGGTGGGGGGATGCCTCCGGCGTCCGCGGCGCGGCGTGGCTCTGGAGCTGACCGGCGGCAAACGGTCAGGCTCCAGCTGCGCCTCCGGCGTCAGGAACGGCCTTTGAGCAGCGGCTGCGGCTGCTGGGTGCCCGGGAAGGGCGGCGGCATGGCGGACCCGGAGGCCTTGGCGGCCTTGGCCCTCTCGTAGAGCGGCTGCACGTCCTTCAGGTTGTCGCGGATGGCCTTGATTCGGGTGTCGCCGGCCGGATGCGTCGAGAGCCACTGCGGAGGCGCCCCCTTGGCGGCGGCGCTCATCTTTTCCCAGAGAGCGATGCCGGACGCCGGGTCGAAGCCGGCCCGTGCGGCGAGCTCCATTCCGATCAGGTCGGATTCGAGCTCGTCGTTGCGTGAGAACCGGAGCGTGAGGAGGTTGCCGCCGGCCGCGCCGATCAGCTCTCCCGCCCCGCTCCCGAAGATCAAGGCGCCGATGATGCGGCCCCCGACGTTGGTGATCGTGTTCTTGGCCGCACGCTCGCGTGCGTGCTCACGCAAGGCGTGGGCGATCTCGTGGCCCATCACCATCGCCACCTCGTCGTCACTCAGTCGCAGCTTGTCGAGAATGCCGGTGAAGAAGGCGATCTTGCCGCCCGGCATGCAGAAAGCGTTGATGTTTTCCGAGCGGATGACGACCACCTCCCACTTCCAGTCCTTGGCGCGGGGGTTCCACTTCTGGGCGTGCGGAAGCAGATCGGCGGCGATGCGCTTCAACCGCTGGGTCTGCGGGTCGCCGGGCGGCAGCAGCGCCCGCTTCGAGATCGCCTGCTGTTTCAGCGCCGAGTATTGCTGGTTCGCCGCGGTCTCGAGCGTCTCGGCCGGCACCAGCCTTCGCACGAACGATGGACTGCCGACCTTCACGCCCTGCTTGTCGTCGGCAGCCTGCGGAGCTTGCGCCGCCGCTCCCGCCGTCGCCGCCGCCAACAGCGCTGCCGCCAGCGCGCCTCGTGCCGAACGCCAAGTCATGACCAATCCCCGCGACAAGGCCGGAGCCTGCCCGGCTGCCCTTGTGCGCAGTCTAACGTGGAGATGACCTTTGATCCACGCTACCCTGTCGAGGGAAGTTGATCGCAGGTCATCGGGAGCTTCAGCATGGCGGCGGAGGACGAGGCGGTCGCGAAGGTGGCGGGTGCGATCGCCGACATCGCACCCGCCGACTGGGACCGCTGCGCCAACCCGCCCTCGCTCCCCCACGACCCGTTCGTCTCGCATGCTTTCCTGAAAGCGCTCGAGGACGCCGAGACCGTTGGCCGGCGAGCCGGCTGGATTCCGCAGCACCTTGTGCTCGAGCAGGGAGGACAGGTCACCGGTGTGATGCCGCTCTACGTGAAGGGCCATTCCAAGGGCGAGTACATCTTCGACTACGGCTGGGCCGAGGCCTACGAGCGGGCCGGGGGCAGCTACTACCCGAAGCTCCAGTGCGCGGTGCCGTTCACCCCGGTTCCGGGACGCCGGCTGCTGGTCGAGCCCGGCGACGGGGCCGAGCAGCGCGAGCGGCTGCTGCTTGCGGCCGCGATCGAGGTGGCCAAGCGTGCCGGCATGTCGTCGCTGCACCTCACGTTCTGCTCGGAGGGCGAATGGCAGCGGGCTGGCGCCGCGGGCCTGTTGCAGCGCACCGACAAGCAGTTCCACTGGGCGAACCAGGGCTATCGCACTTTCGACGACTTCCTCGCGACGCTCGCCTCGCGCAAGCGCAAGGCGATCCGCAAGGAACGCGCGGGCGCGGTGGAAAGCGGGCTCGTCGTCGAGCAGGTGACCGGCGCGGCCATCACCGAGGCGCACTGGGACGCGTTCTTCAAGTTCTACATGGACACGGGCGGTCGCAAGTGGGGTCGCCCCTACCTCAACCGCCGCTTCTTCACGCTGCTGGGCGCCACGATGGCCGACCGTTGCCTCCTGGTGATGGCGCGGCGCGGCGAGAGTTGGGTGGCCGGCGCGCTGAATCTGATCGGCGGCGATTGCCTCTACGGGCGCTACTGGGGCACCACCGAGCACCAGCCGTTTCTGCACTTCGAGCTCTGCTACTATCAGGCTATCGACTACGCGATCGCGCACGGACTACCCCGCGTCGAGGCGGGTGCCCAGGGCGAGCACAAGCTGGCGCGCGGCTATATGCCGACGCCCACATACTCCGCGCATTGGATCGGCGACTCGGGCTTCCGCAAGGCCGTGTCCCGCTACCTCGAGGACGAGCGGCGCTACGTGGCCCAGGAGCGCGAGGCGCTCGCCCAGTACGGCCCCTACAAGCGGCTCTCCGCCGACGAGGTGGCGGATTGATGGCTGCTGCCAGCGCGGAGGTGGTCAGCTCCCCTCCGGCACCTTGGCCAGCAGGCTTTCCACCTCGCCGAAGAAGGCGCGCTGGTCCGCCATATAGCCACGGATGCGCCCGACCTCCCGGCCGCTGCGGTCGACCATCACGAAGGTGGGCGTCGACGAGACGCGCCAGCTGAACCGGTAGCCGGAGCTGCGCGTCTCCGTCAGGTCGATGTAGCGCAGCGGCGCCAGCGTATCGAGCCGGGAGCGCTCGTAGGCCGGCGCCATGCTTTCGCGGAAGCGGCGGCACCAGCCGCAGGATTGGCTCTCCACGACGACGAGGGTCGGCCGTCCGGAGACCGGTGCCGCGATCTCGGGCTCGGGCTCGCTGAGCATGGCGAAAGCCACGGCGAGGCCGGTGAACAGCACGGCGAGGCCAGCCGCAGCTCTGAACACCCAAGCCGGGAGCTGCGTTTCCTCGTCCAGTCCCGCTTCCTGGTCCGGTCCCATGCTCCACCCGCTGCCATGAGTGTCGACGCCGACAGTATGGCGGATGCCGCTGGATCACGGCTTACCGGCCGCGCAGGGCGGCCGGCGATCGTGGGGGAGAGTTAACGGACGGTCGACGGTCGGCCCGTTCGCTCGTGCGCGCGGCTGGTGCTCAGCTGATCTCGAGCACGATGCGGCCGCGCACCTTTCCGGCAAGGATGTCGGGTGCGAGCGCCGGCGCATCGGCCACGGGACGCGTCACCGTCATGGCGGCGAGCTTGGCCTTGTCGAGGTCGCGAGCCAGCCGGTCCCACGCCACGATGCGCCGCGCCTTGGAGGCCATCACACTGTCGATGCCGGAGAGCGTGATGCCGCGGAGAATGAACGGGGCCACCGACGTGGCCAAATCCATGCCCTGGGCAAGGCCGCAGGCCGCGACGCAGCCGCCGTAGCGGGTCGCGGCGATGGCGTTGGCGAGCGTATGGCTGCCCACTGCATCGACGACGCCGGCCCAACGCTCCTTGGCGAGCGGGCGGCCCGGACCCGCGCCGAGCTCGGCCCGGTCGATGATCTCGTCCGCGCCGAGGCCCTTGAGGTAGTCGGCCTCGGCAGCGCGCCCGGTCGAGGCGATGACGCGGTAGCCGAGCTTCGAGAGGATGGCAACGGCGACGCTGCCGACGCCACCAGCCGCCCCCGTCACCAGCACGGGGCCGCTCGCCGGCCTCACGTCGTGATGCTCGAGCGCGAGCACCGATAGCATCGCCGTGTAGCCGGCTGTGCCGATGGCCATCGCCTCGGATGCCGAGATGCCGGCGGGGCGATGGATCAGCCAGTCGCCCTTCACGCGCGCGATCTCGGAGTAGGCACCGAGATGCGTCTCGCCGAGCCCCCAGCCGTTCAGAATGACGTCGTCGCCGGGCTTGAAATCGGCATGGCTCGAGGCTTCCACCTTGCCGGCCAGATCGATGCCGGGGATCATCGGCCAGCGCCGGACGACGGGCGCCTTCCCTGTAAGAGCGAGCCCATCCTTGTAGTTGATGGTCGAATGCGACACACGCACCGTGACGTCGCCGTCCATGAGGTCGCCCTCACCGAGCGAGCGCCAGGCAAGCTCCTGGCCCTTGTCGCCCTTCGAGAGGACGAAGGCATTGAATTGCATTGATGATCTCCGTAGTGCGCGATGCTGCCGGCGGCTTTGCCGGCGGCGCATGACTGAGCTGCGTCAGCTGCATGAGGCGGCTGCTGCTGCGCCTTCATCCCACGCCAGTCGCCGACCAGCAATCGTGACGATTTTACGGCTCGGGTATCGCAAACTCCCAATCGAGCCACGATCGGTCGCAGGGGGGAAGCTGGATTTAGACTGCACTGTGCCAGCCACGCAACGCACTGGACTTGGCCTGCGTCTGGAGGGATCACAAGTTTAAATGCCGAAGGACTGAGGGTCGTCTTAGTAAATCGAAGTCGTGTTGCGCCGAATACACGCAAACGCCAACGATAGTAACGGCGCTGCAACACTTTTTTAATCAATGTTCTTTTGTTGGGCATTGAACTATTGCGGCGAAGTTGCATTTTTCGCTTGGCAAACTCGTGGCCCGCCGATTAATGAATCTTCATGGAGCGGGCACAGCCGGACTCTTGACGGTCTCCGGGCCGTCGAAGGAGGTAAGATGGAACTCAAGATGCGACTGAACGTGCTGGCCGCGATCGTGTCGTTCGGATTCCTCGCCGCGATCGTGCTCGGAATGGTTTGACGAGGTGCCCGGCCGGCCGACCGGCGGGCGCCGATCTCCGGCAGGTGGCGTTCCCCTTGCCGGATTCGAACTAGCAGAATGGCGCGGACGGCAATGCCGCCGCGCCATTCTCTTTTCCGGCAACAGTGTGGGCCGTCTCGGCGCTCAGCGCTTCAGCAGATAGCCGGCCAGGGCACCGAGGAACGGGTAGAGACGCGCGTTGCCGCGCAGAAGTGGCAGGATGTCCTGCACGGGGGTCGTGATCTGCGGGAACAGCGTAACGGTCGCGAGAATCAGCGCAAGCACGAGGCTGGCGATAAAGGTGGCCGCCGTCGGCACCCGCACGTTCTTGAGGACGAGCGAGCCGGAAAACCCGACGACCATGATGATGACGGCATAGATTGCGGCGTAGAGATAGATGTCGTACGGCCGGCCGAGGATCGGCGGCAGGATCTGCTTGATCGCCTCGCCGAGGAACCAGGCGGCTGCGACCTGGACGACGAGCAGCACGATGCGCGGCAGCATTCGCTCTCCCCCTGTATGATGATCGACTCCCCGTGCGCCGAATCTTACTGGCGCGCCACACCAAGGTAGCAGTTGGCAGCCCTCGTTGCGAGTTCGGCCGGACCACCAGCACCTTTGCGTGCGGGGCATCGCTCCCCGTTGACGGCGCCCCGGCGGGCCCGCAAGGTCGGTCGCGCTCCTGCGATAAGAGGATCTCCCAATGCCCGCACTGCAAGGTCGCGTTGCCATTGTCACTGGCTCTGCCCGAAACATCGGCCGGGCGACGGCCCTGATGCTGGCTGGCGACGGCTGCGCCGTGATGGTGCATGCGAGATCGGACCAGGCCGGCGTCGACGAGACGGTGGCGCTGCTGCGCAAGGCGGGGGCAAAGGCGGAGTGCTACCTCGCTGACCTTTCGACCGAGGAGGGGGCGGCAGGCCTCGTCGCGGCGACGGTGGAGCGCCTCGGCCGTCTCGACATCCTGGTCAACAACGCCGCCATCCGCCGCAACACGCCAATTACCGAGATGAGCCTCGCCGAGTGGCGCGAGGTGCTGGGCGCGAGCCTCGACGCCTCGTTCCTGACCACTCGGGCGGCCGTCCCTCACATGATCGCCGGCAAATGGGGCCGGATCGTCAACCTCGGCGGAATATCCATGTTTCGCGGCGCGCCGGGCCGCGCGCATGTCTCGGCCGCGAAGGCCGGCATGGTCGGCATGACGCGCTCGCTAGCCTCCGAGCTCGGCCCGCACGGGATCACCGTCAACGTGGTGGCGCCGGGCGTGATCGCCACCGAGCGCGGCGCCGCGGCAGGTGCACGTGCCGCGCCGAGCGCCACGGCGGGCATTCCCGTCGGCCGCGACGGCCGTCCCGAGGAGATCGCTCACGTCGTTGCCATGCTCTGCCGGCCGGAGGCCGCCTATACCACCGGCCAGACCATCGAGGTCAACGGCGGCAGCCACTACTCGTGAGGCGGCTCGGCGCGGGACGCCTATTCGGGGTGTGGTTGCGATGCAGGGCGAAACGAGACCGCGCGCGACGCCCGGGCGCGGAGCAAAGTCGAGCGGCGGAGCTGCGGCGCTCGTGCTTGCGGTGACGCTCGCGGCCTTCGGGTTCGCGCTCGCGCAGCTGCCCGCGCCACCCGATGCCAAGGTTGCGGGCTCGGTCGCTCCCGCCACGCCCTGGCTGGTGCCTCAGCCGGCCCAAAGCTTGGATCGCATCGCGTTCGGCTCGTGCCTGCACCAATTGTGGCCACAGCCCATCTTGAATGCCGTGGTCGCCGCCCGGCCGCAGCTGTTTCTGATGCTCGGTGACAACGTCTATGGCGATGCGAAAGGGGCCTCCCCCGAGGCGCTGGCGGAGGCCTATCGGGTGCAGGCGGCGCAACCCGGGCTCGCCGCGCTCAGGGCGGCGGTGCCGGTGCTGGCGACTTGGGATGATCACGATTACGGCAAGAACGACGCCGGCCGCGAGCTTCCCTGGAAGGCGCGCTCGCGTGAATTGTTCGCCGAGTTCTGGCAACTTCCGCCGGGCACGCTGCCGGACGGTGGCGTCTACCGCGCCGTGATGCTGGGGCCACCGGGACGGCGCGTGCAGGTGATCCTGCTCGATACTCGCTCGTTCCGCAGCCCGCTTGCCCGGCGACCGGCCGAGGAGGTCGCCGTCGGTCGCTTGCGCGGGCCGTACATGCCGTCGACGGCCGCCGATCAGGACATGCTGGGCACTGCGCAGTGGGCTTGGCTCGAGGCGGAGCTGCGACGCCCGGCCGAGCTTCGGCTCCTCGTGTCGTCGATCCAGGTGCTGTCCGACGCGCACCGCTTCGAGCGCTGGGGAAACCTGCCCGACGAGCGCCGCCGGTTGGACGAGGTGATTGCGCGCACCGGCGCGAAAGGGCTCGTCATCCTGTCGGGAGACCGGCATCTCTCGGCGATCTACCGCAAGCCCGGCGGCAAGCCGTATGCCTATCCCGAGGTCACGTCCTCGGGACTGAACCGCGCCGCACCGGCAACGGATCCGGAGGAGCCGGTCCGGGTCGGAGACATGTATCGCAAGGTGAGCTTCGGCCTGATCGAGATCGACTGGGCCGCTCGCAAATTGGCGGCGACCATCCGTGACGAGAATGGTCGTGCCGTGATCGGCCACGAGGTCGCGCTCGACGAGCTTTCGCCTTGAGCACGACCTCGCGTCTCGCGATCGCGATTGGCCTCAGACCGTGCCGTAGGTGATCTGCGTCTGGACGGCCGTCCACGTCGCGTTGGGCATCCACATATGCCAGCCGCTGGTGGAGGACAGGTAGGCGCCGGAGACACCTTCCAGCGTCAGCTGTTGGCCGGTGATCTGGCCGTTGAGGCTCGTGGCGAAGACGAGACCGTCGCCGGCGTCGAAGCCGAGCAGCGTGTCGAAGTCGCCGGAGACGAGGTCGGCGGCGGCGAAGTAGTATTTGTCGTTGCCGCCGGCGCCGTACATGTAGTCGGAGCCCGAGCCGCCGTAGATCGAGTCGTTCCCGGCCGCGCCCGTGCCGCCATAGATCGTGTCGTTGCCCGCGCCGCCCTTCATGTTGGCGTTGCCGCCGGCCGAGCCCACCGCGATCACGTCGTTGCCGGCCTGGCCGTCCATGACGTCGGTGCCTGTCACGGTGCCGGTGAAGTCGCCGCCGAACAGCCAGTCGTCCCCGGTGCCGCCGGTCATGCTGTCCGAGCCGTCGCCGCCGTAGACGAACGTGGCGCCGCTGCCGCCTTCGATCAGGTCGTCTCCGGTGCCTGCGACCACGATATCGCCCACCACGCCCGTCGCGCCGGCGCCCGTCACGACACTATCGTTGCCACCAGCGGTAACGATGTAGTCGAGGCCGCCCTGGCCGTCGAAGTAGTTGTGGAGATCGTCGCCGAGCAGCACGTCGGAGAGGCCGACGGCCCGGTCGAAGTCGGTGCCGACCGCGCTCTCGATGCCCGTGAGCGTGTCGAACGTCCCGTAGCCGTCCTGGGCGAAGCCGCTCTTGAGGTCGACGTAGACGCCCGTGACGCCGCCGCCCTTCCAATCCTGCGAGTAGTCGGCGAGATCGCTGTCGATGCCGCCGATCAGGCTGTCCTCACCCGCGCCGCCGATGAGCGTGTCGTCACCGGCGCCGCCGTCGATCGTGTCGTTGTTGGCGCCGCCGGAGAGAGTGTCGTTGCCGGCGAGACCGGTGATGGTGTCGGCCTCGGCGGCGCCATCGAGCTTGTCGTTGTTCGCGGTGCCCGTAATGACGGCGGAGATGAAGGGGTCGGAGTAGACGCTCGGCGCCATCGGCAGGCCGTATGCGGAGAGCTCGTCCGTGATGTCACCGGTGGTGATGTCGATCGTCGTCGTAGGGGCGGATGCCATGTGAATGCTTTCCTGCTCTGCAGCCGTGCAGACGAGGTCTCCGACGCCCCGAGGGCCCGCGCCTCATGCTCTGCGCCCCAGTTCCCTAGACCAGAAGCCAAGGTTAAGTGACAGTTGCTTCGAGAAGCCGTTAATACGTGTCCTGAATTTACCAATATTCGCAAATCCTGGCCTGGGAGTTAATCATCGATCCGCATCGAGCTCTGCTTGCTCCTGGGCTCGACTGATCTGCCAACCGCCGGAAGCGGACAAGTCGGCTCGCATCCCTTTGCCCGTGGACCGGGCAAGTGAGGCTTTAACCGCCAGCTGTGCTTGCCGTCCTTGCCGCAAGTTTGGGCGCGTTTCCCCCGCCTGCAGAAGCGTGTAGCCGTTGCGCTCCGGCCGTTCCCCGGCTAGCCTCCCGGCTATCGCGGCTGAGAAACAAGCCGCGTGCACGAACGTCATGGGAGGAAAATCCGGATGAAGAAGTGGTTTGCTGCCGTTGCGGCAGCAGCGGTGACGTCCGTTGGCCTTTTGACCGGTACGCCGGCAGAGGCACAGGACAAGAAGGTCCGCATGCAG
>JBFWQN010000064.1:0-15220 GCA_050249405.1 Hyphomicrobiaceae bacterium
TTCGAAGCGCCCCGCGAGCAGCAGCGCCCCGGGCCCATCGGCCAGCGCCTTCACCCGCGCCTGCGTGAGCGGGGCGCCACGCGGAGAGAGATAGATTCGCGGCAAGCCCGGCGCGGCCGCTTCCGCACGATCGATCGCCGGGCCCAGCACATCCGGCCGCAGCACCATGCCAGCGCCGCCGCCTGCCGGCGTGTCGTCCACCTGCCGGTGACGGCCGAGGCCATGCTCCCGGATATTCACGCAATCGAGCTGCCACGTGTGGGCCGCCAGCGCCTGCCCCGACAGTGAAAGCCCGAGCGGCCCCGGGAACATCTCCGGAAAAATGGTCAGCACGAGCGCCCGCCAGGGTCCACGCGCGAGGCTTGATTGTTCTGCCGGCAAAGCTCAGGCTCCAGGTCGTTCCACTGCCGCGGCCTCCGCCGCGCGACCCGAGCGAGCCGGTGCCCATGACGCGGAAGCCGAATATCCTGTTTATCATGGCCGACCAGCTGCGCTGGGACTATCTCGCGCACGCTGGCCATCCCCATGTCCGCACGCCCAATCTCGACCGGCTCGCGGCCCGCGGCGTTCGCTTCACGCGCGCCTTCGTGCAGTCGCCAGTCTGCGGCGGCTCGCGCATGAGCTTCTACTCGGGCCGCTACAATCTCACGCACGGCGCGACCTATAACAACTTTCCGCTGCGCATCGACGAGTGGACGATGGGCGATTACCTCCGCCCGCTCGGCTATCGCGTCGTGCTCGTCGGGAAAACGCATTTCAAGCCGGACACCGATTCGATGGCTCGTCTCGGCATCGATCCCGGCACCAACCCGGGGCTGCCGTTATGGCAATGTGGCTTCGAGCCGTTCGAGCGCGACGACGGCCTGCATCCCGAGATAGACGGCAAGCTGGCGGGAGCCGATCCGGCCTACAACAGGTGGCTGAGACAGCTCGGCTACTCGGGGGACAATCCCTGGCACGAATGGGCGAACTCCGTCGAAGGCGACGACGGCGAGGTGCTTTCCGGCTGGGCCATGCGCAATGCGCGGCGTCCCGCTCGCGTCAGGGAGGAGCACTCCGAGACCGCCTACATGACGGACCGTGCGCTGGAGTTCATGCGACAGGCGCGGGACGGCCAGCCGTGGTGCCTCCACGTCTCGTATATCAAGCCGCATTGGCCCTACGTCGCGCCGGCGCCCTATCACGCCATGTACGGGGCAGAGCACGTGCCGCCGGCCAACCGGACGTTGGCCGAGCGCGAGCACCCCCACCCCGTGATCGCCGCATTCATGCGCCACGACGAGAGCGTCGCCTTCTCGCGCGACGAGGTGCGCGAGACGGTGATCCCGACGTACATGGGCCTCATCACGCAATTCGACCATCACGTCGGGCGGCTGATCAATCACCTCGAGGCGACAGGCGAGATCGCCCACACGATTCTGGTGGTGACCTCCGATCACGGTGATTATCTCGGCGACCACTGGCTCGGCGAGAAGGATCTCTTTCACGAGGAGATCGTGCGCGTGCCGTTGATCGTCGTCGATCCGCGCCCGGAAGCCGACACGTCGCGCGGCAGTGCCGTCGACGCCCTCGCCGAGGCCATCGACCTCGCACCGACGTTCCTCGATTGGGCGGGTGGCGCGCCAGCGCCGCATCGGCTCGAAGGCCGCTCGCTGGCGCCATTGCTGCGAGGGGAGATGGCAGCGGACTGGCGCGAGGCGGTGTTCTGCGACAGCGATTTTGCGCTCCGCCACGCCCGTCGCCATCTCGGGCTCGACGTCGACGAGGCCCGCGGCTTCATGGTGCGGACCGGGCGCTGGAAATACGTGCATTTCGAGCGCTTCCGGCCGCAGCTCTTCGATCTCGCATCAGACCCGCACGAGCTGGAGGATCTGGGCGAGAGCGAAGCGCACGCCGCCGTATGCGAGGAGATGAAGGCACGGCTCTTCTCGTGGGCGCTCACGAGGAAGACGCGCACCACCGTCACCCACGACTACATCGCGCGTGTCACAGGCGGCGCGCGGGCGCGCGGCTATCGTTTCGGCGAATGGTGAGGCTCATGACCGGCAAACGACTCGAGCTCGACGACATCGTGCGGCTCGCCGCATTCGCGGCCGAGGCTCCGCGCCCGATGGCCATTCTCGAGGCCATCGGCGCGCAGGCACAGATCATTCTCGGAGCCAAGGGTTTCACCATGTTCCGCTACGTGCGCGAGACGGCCGAGGTGGAGCGCATCCACTCGAGCGACGCGGTCGCTTATCCCGTGGGGGGCCGAAAGCGCATCGCCGATTATCCGACGAACCAGTCGGTGCTGGCGCGCGGCGAGGTCTATATCGCGCGCGGTCGCGCCGACATTCGCGGCACCTACAAGGACCACGAGAAGATTTTCTCGCTCGGCGTCACGTCGATCATGAATGTGCCGGTGCGCTTCTGCGAGACGAACATTGGCGCCATGAACCTTTTCGGCGAGGAGGGGCAGTTCGACGATGCGAAAGCCGCCGATGCCCGAATTCTGGCGTCGCTGATGGTGCCACCTCTGCTGGCACTGCAGGCCGGATGACCGGCGTAATCGTCGAGGCACGCATCGACCCCTTCCAGCCGCAGAAGCGATCGGCATCATGAGCATCAATAGAATGGGCGACAGCCCGAAGCGGCGCGAGGATGCGGCTTTCGTCACCGGTCGCGGGTGCTATCTCGACGACCTCGTATTCGACCGGCTCGCGCACGCGGTCGTCGTGCGATCGACGCACGCGCACGCAAAGATTGCCGGGATGCGACTTGACGAGGCCCGCGCGGTGCCCGGCGTGCTCGCCGTGCTGACGAGCCACGACCTCGCACGCGACGGCATCCAGCCGCTTCGGCCCTCCGTCGAGGCCAACACCAAGACCGGCGAGCCGTTCGCGTTTCTCCCGCAGCCGCAACTCGCGGTCGAGAAAGTCCGCTATGTGGGCGAGCCCGTGGTCCTGATCGTCGCCGAGACGAAGGCCGCAGCGCTCGACGCGGCTGACGCCGTCGCGATCGATTATGCGCCGCTTCCTGCCATGACGACGCCCGCATCAGCTCGCGCGCCGGATGCTCCGGAAATTGCCTCTTGCGTGCCTGGCAACGTGTGCCTGGATTGGCGGACGGGCGACTGGACCAGGGCAGAGAACGCCTTTGCATCGGCCCGTCACGTCGTCTCGATGCGCATCGACAATCACCGCATCGTCACCAATCCGATGGAGCCGCGCGGCGCGGTCGGCCTCTACGACCCGGCGACCGGTCGCTACACCCTCCACGTCTCAAGCCAGAACGTGCACGGCATCCGAGATCATTGCGCGCGCTCGCTCGGCGTCGCTCCCGAAGCCATGAGGCTCGTTGCGCCCGATGTCGGCGGCAATTTCGGCGCCAAGAATTTCGTCTATCCCGAGTATGTCCTCATGGCCTGGGCATCCCGCCTCACGGGACGCCCCGTGAAATGGATTGCCTCGCGCAGCGAGATATTCCTCGCCGACCACCCGGCGCGCGACCAGCAGGCCGAGGCGGCGCTTGCTCTCGATGCCGATGGCCGCTTCCTGGCGCTGCGTGTCGAGAGTGTAGCCAATGCCGGCGCCTATCTCGCGATGGCCGCCGGCGTGCAGACGTTTCAATATACCCACCTACCCGGCACCGTTTACCGCATTCCCGCGATAGCGCTCCGCATTTCCGCCGTGCTGACCAACACCGCCCCCATCGGCGTCACGCGCGGCCCTGGTTTCGCCGAGGCCGTCAACATCATCGAGCGGCTGATCGATGTCGCTGCGCGCCGCACCGGGCTCGACCGCGCGCACCTGCGCCGGATCAACATGGTGCCGGCATCGGAGATGCCGTTCACGAATGTATTCGGCGAGAAGGTCGACAGCGGCGCTTTTCCCGAGACGTTCGAGCAGGCATTGAAGCTTGCGGATGTGGAGGGATTTGCCGCAAGGCGGCTTGAATCCGAGGCGAATGGCAAGCTGCGCGGTCTCGGCTTCGCTTATCACATCAAGGGCACCGGCGGCTTTCCGCACGAGAATGCGGATCTCCGCTTCGAGTCCGACGGCACCGTCACGCTCACGGTCGGCACGCACAGCGTCGGCCAGGGCCACGCCACGACCTTCCCGCAGATCGTCGCTGAGCGGCTCGGCATCGACGACACCCTGGTGAGGTTCCGCCAGGCGGACACGGATCTCATCCCCATCGGTGGCGGCTCTGGCAGCTCCCGCTCGACCTACATGGGCGGCACGGCCATCTGGCGCGCGGCTGACGAGATCATCACCAAGGGCACGGCCATCGCCGTTGCCATGCTGGAGGCGCCCGCCGCCGACATCGCCTTTGCCGACGGGCATTTCACGGTGCGCGGCACCAATCGGTCGGTTTCGCTTCTCGACGTGGCGAGAGCCGCCGCCGGGCAGGGCACTCCGCTATCCGCCTATCACCGCTGGACTCGGGAATGGATGACATTCCCCAATGGCGCCCACGTTGTCGAGGTGGAGATCGATCGTGACACGGGCGCAGCCACGCTCGACCGCTACACGGCCGTTGACGATTACGGCGTGCTGGTGAACCCGATGATCGTTGCCGGGCAAGTGCACGGAGCCATCGCGCAGGGCGTCGGTCAGGCTTTGCTCGAGGCCGCCGTTCATGATCCGGAGAGCGGCCAGCCCGTCACCGGCTCGTTCATGGACTACGCCCTGCCCCGTGCCGATCACTTGCCGCGTGTCACCCTTGCCCTCGCCGGCACCCGCTGCACCACCAACCCGCTCGGCGTCAAAGGCGCGGGCGAGGCGGGCGCCATAGCGGCCTATCCGGCCATCGCCAACGCCATCTACGACGCCCTTGCCCCATTCGGCGACGTGGTGATCGAGGGCCTGCCCACCGCTGCGCGGATATGGGCCGCCATGCACGACTCGAGGTCCGAGGGCTGACTGGATACCGCCTGCGACGAGCCGCATCCTACCGCTACTTGCACGGCGTCGAGCACGTGACCTCGTCGCGGGCATCCACGCTGCCGCGGAACAGCGAGACACGCTCCCGGAAGCACTTGGCGCCTTCCTGCACGACGCGCACCAGCGTGCCCTTCGCCGGCATGGCCTCGCACATCACCTTCATGCCGGACGGCGCGGGCGCCGCAGCGGGCCCGCCCGTACCCGCCTGCGCCAGGCGGACCGCGCCGGCGGCGCCACCTTCGGCATACGCGGTGCCGACGATCGCGTCCCACAGCGAGGCCGTCCCGGCCTTCTGCAGCTTGTTGAATGCGATCCATTCGTAGGCGGCCTTGCCGGCACCGGCCGTCACCTTGATGGCGACGTCGCCCGTCTTGCCGCACGCCCCCGCATCGACACGCGTGCCCTGCGCCGTGGTCAGAGCCCGGTAATCGATCTTGCAGTCGAAATTGCGCACCCAGATGTCGTATTGCTCGAGCCGATGCCCGACCTCCTTGTACGGGATGCCGTGCGCGAACGACTGGTAGACCGTCATGGCGGTTGGGATGGCCCCGCCGACCGCCGTCGCGATGGCGATGACACGGGCCACCATCAACGTCTTGGCGAACGGGCCGCGTTTCGCATCGTCTTGCATGGTGGCGTAGACGGCCTTCGGATTGAGCTCGGACATACGGCACCCCTCCTCGTGTCGCAGACGGCCACGCCGGCAACCCTTGCCGCCGGCTGGCGTGCCTAGGATGGACATCGCACCTAGCTGATGAACGCGGCGTGAGCGTGACGTTCATGCCCAAAGCAGTTGCTTGGTGCGCCTACTCGGCCGCCTGCTTCGCGGCCGAACGACCGTCGCGATAGGCCGTGCGGCGCTCGTCCCATTCCGCCGCGCCGAAGCGGGCGAAGATGCCGCCGGGGCCGGTCTGCGAGTAGGGTTGCGAGAGCTCGCCCGTCGCTTTCACCTCGGCCAGCATCTTGTCGCACAAGCCGATGATCGACGAGATCAGCATGCCGGGCAGGATGGTGATGCGATAGCCCATCCGCTCCGCATCCTTGAGGTTGACGTGCGGGGTCTTGCCCTTCAGCACCATGTTGAGCAGGCACGGCGCCTTCACCACCTGCGGCACCTTGGCCACTTCATCGAGTGTCTGCGGTGCCTCGAGGAAGATGAGGTCCGCGCCCGCATCGGCCGCCGCGTTGGCGCGCCGCACGGCCTCGTCGAATCCGGCGACGGCGCGGGCATCGGTCCGCGCGATGATCATGAAGTCCTTCGAGCGCCGCGCCGCGGCAGCAGCCCGGATCTTCGCCACGTAATCCTCGAGGCTGACCAGCTCCTTGTCGTCGAGGTGGCCGCACTTCTTCGGGAACACCTGATCCTCGATATGGATCGCCTGGACGCCTGCGCGCTCGAACTCCTGCACGGTCCGGTAGGCGTTCAGCTCGTTGCCGTAGCCCGTGTCGCTGTCGGAGAGCAGCGGCACCGAGATGCAGCCCGTGATTTTGCGCGCGTTCTCGACCATCTCGCTCATGGTGACGAGCCCGTAGTCCGGAAGCCCGTGCGCGGCCGAGGTGCCGGCGCCCGTCATATAGACGGCCGGGTATCCCGCCTGCTCGATCAGCCGCGCGGTGATGCAGTCATAGGCGCCCGGCGCCACCACCATCGGGCCGGACCGGATCATGTCGGCGAGAATCTTCGGCTGGGCAGGGGTGGCGGCGGACATGGGCTGCTCCTCGGTTTTCCGGGTCTCGGTGCTGGCTCGATGAACGATAGGTTCCGGCGACGGGCCCGGCAAGCGAGGTGCTGAATTCTGGGGACGAGCACCGCGCGCGGCGACGGGGGCAGTGCCCCTGGCTCGCGAAGTCGGCTAGGCAAAGGCCGAGGTTGCTCGGGGGAAGCCATGGCACTGGCAGCATTGCGGCGGCCGGGGCCGCACGAGGACGACGCGCCAGCCGCCTTTCTCGGCGTCGAGCATTCTGCACGCGGCTTCGTCTGGCGCGAGCGGCTCGGCCGAGCCGAGGCCAACACGGCACAGATGATCGCACAGCAGCATGGCGTTCCCGAGCTGCTCGGACGCATTCTGGCCGCTCGCGGCATCGCCGTGGCGGACGTGCCCGTCACGCTCGACCCGACCATCAAGGCGCTGATGCCCGATCCTTCGTCGCTGGTCGACATGGACAAGGCCGCGCGACGCATCGCCGACGCCATCGAGCGGCGCGAGCGTGTCGCCATCTTCGGCGACTACGACGTGGACGGCGCCTGCTCCTCGGCACTCATGCGGCGATTCCTGCTGGCCCATGGACTGGACGGCAGGATCTACATCCCCGATCGCATCTTCGAGGGCTACGGGCCCAATCCACAGGCCATCGAGACGCTGGTGAAGGAAGGCGCACGCCTCATCGTCACCGTCGATTGTGGCGTGACAAGCTTCGACACGCTGGCCCACGCCAAGACGCTCGGAGCCGACGTCGTGGTGCTGGACCACCACCAGGCGGACGAGCGGCTGCCGGCGGTCGACGCCGTGGTCAACCCCAACCGGCAGGACGATCTGTCGGGCCTCGGGCACCTGTGCGCTGCGGGCGTGACGTTCATGGCGCTGGTAGCCACTGCGCGCGAGCTTCGCAGTCGCGGCTTCTACGGCAAGGGCATATCGCCGCCGAACCTGCTGGCCATGCTCGATCTGGTGGCGCTGGCGACCGTCGCCGACGTGGTCCCGTTGCAGACGCTCAATCGGGCCTTCGTCGTGCGCGGACTCGAGGTGATGCGGCAGCGCCAGAATATCGGCATTCGGGCCCTGCTCGATGCCGCGAGCCTCAGCCAGCCGCCGACGCCCTACACACTCGGCTTCGTGCTCGGCCCGCGCATCAACGCCGGTGGCCGTATCGGCGATGCGGCGCTTGGCGCGCGCCTTCTCTCCATCGATGACGAGACCGAGGCCGCGCGCATCGCCGCCCTGCTCGACAAGCTCAACCGTGAGCGCAAGACCATCGAGACCGAGATGCTGGAGGCCGCCACGGCCGAGGCCGACCGGCTGGTCGATCAGGACCCGGACCTGCCCATCGTCCTCGTGGGCTCTGAGGCTTGGCACAAGGGCGTGGTCGGCCTCGTAGCCTCCCGGCTGGTCGAGCGGTTCCGGCGCCCGGCCTGCGTCATCGCCTGGGAGAAGGGTGGCCCAGGCACGGGCTCGCTCCGCTCCGTCTCAGGGGTCGATATCGGCGCGGCCGTGCGGGCGCTGACCGCTGAAGGCCTGCTGGTGAAGGGCGGCGGGCATGCGATGGCCGCCGGCCTCACGGTCGCCCGCGACAAGCTCGACGAGGTGCGCGCACGCTTCGACCGGAGGCTGCGCGAGGCGGCGAGCGCGGCACGTACGGCGACGGCGCTGGAGATCGACGGAGCGCTCACGCCGACCGGCGTCACCGAGGATTTTCTCGATCTCGTCGAGAAGGCGGGACCTTACGGCCAGGGCAACCCCTCGCCGCGATTCGCGTTTCCCGCGCACCGCGTGCGCTTCGCCAAGGTCATGGGCGAGGCTCATATCCGCTGCACGCTCGAAGGTGGCGACGGCTCCAAGCTCGAGGCGATCGCCTTCCGTGCCGTTGGCCAGCCCGTGGGGGACGCCATCCAGGGCTCGAACGGCATGCCGTTGCACGTCGCAGGCCATCTCCGCCGCGACACGTGGGGCGGTCGCAACCGCATCGAGCTGCAGATCGAGGACGTGGCGGAGGTCGGGAAGCGGTAGCTCGCGTCGGTTCGTTTACGGTTTCTTTATTGATGGAACGTTGTTTGCTACTCGCCGATGCTCCATCCCCCACTTACCGTCGTGCGTGGTAGGTCGGGTTGCTCCTGCGGCTCGGCCGACCAGATTCTCCCTTCGCTTCCTTGAACGGAAGCAACTTGCCTGATGTCGGGCACTCGCCGGTTGCCGCTCCCCCCATGGGCGCGCTAGCCGGCGAGAAATTTTTTTGAGCGCACGTCCGCCTTGACCGTTTGCTTCCCCTGCATTCGACTGGCGCGAGCTTCAAAGCCAGCGAGCAGCCATGTCCGTCATCGCCGACCCCAATGCCGCCACCGGCATTCTTTCCGTCTGGAACGAGTATCCGGCCGACGACGCCGACTTCTACGAGCGCTGGTACATGCGCGAGCACTTCCCCGAGCGCCTCGGCGTGCCGGGATTTCTGCGCGGGCGCCGCTACCGTGCCATCGACGCCGATCGCACGTACTTCACGTTCTATGACTTGAGCCATCCGGACGTGCTGTTCTCGGCGCCCTACCTTGCGCGCCTCAACGACCCGACTGCCTGGACGCGGCGCATCATGACCCGATGGTCGAGCATGTTCCGCACGGTCTGCCGGCGCCTCGCGAGATCCGGTGCCGCGATCGGTGGCTTCGCGGCAGTCGCCCGCTTCGAGGACGACGTTGCCATCTCGCGCGGCGAGGCGGCAGAGCTGCACGAGCGGCTTGCGGACCCCGAGGTGGTGGCCGTCGATGTCTGGCTCGCAACGGCCGAGCAGAACACGGCCACGCGCGAGGCCGAGGCCCGGCCAGAGGCCGATCGCTATATCCGCGCCGCCATCGTCATCGAGGCGACCAGCGAGGCCGCTGCCCGCCGCGCCCGCGAGCGGCTCGTCGATTTGCTGGGTCCCGACAGGCGGCCCTCGACGGTCGGCATCTACGGACTGATCGCGGTGCAGTTGGGCGGATGAGAGATTTTCGGCGCGGTGGCTAACCGGGCGCTCCCCGGAAGATCGCAGCGCTTCCAGGCACCAAGTCTCAGCCACCGCCGCCTCAAACCTGACCTCCGCCACCCGCCTCCGTCGCCAGCCAGGCACCACAGCAGGCCTTGGCAAGCTCGCGAACGCGCAGAATGTAGCTCTGCCGCTCGGTGACGGAGATCACGCCGCGAGCGTCGAGCAGGTTGAAGACATGGCTCGCCTTGATGCACTGGTCGTAGGCCGGCAGAGCCATCAGGTGCCGGCCGCCCTCGCCCTGGCCCTTCTCGATCAGCGCCTTGCACTCGGCCTCGGCGTCCTTGAAATGCCGGAGCAGCATGTCCGTGTCGGCGTGCTCGAAGTTGTAGCGCGAATATTCCTGCTCGGCTTGCTGGAACACGTCGTTGTAGGTGAGCTTCCGCTCGTCGTGGCGGCCGTTGAAATTGAGGTCCCATACCCGGTCGACGCCCTGCACGTACATGGCGAGCCGCTCGAGGCCATAGGTGATCTCGCCCGAGACGGGCCGGCAGTCGAACCCGCCGACCTGCTGGAAGTAGGTGAACTGCGTCACCTCCATGCCGTTGCACCACACCTCCCAGCCGAGGCCCCAGGCGCCGAGCGTCGGGCTCTCCCAGTCGTCCTCGACGAAGCGGATATCGTTCAGCCGCGTGTCGATGCCGATGGCGTCGAGGCTCTGCAGATAAAGGTCCAGGATGTCCGGCGGCGACGGCTTCATGATCACCTGGAACTGGTAGTAGTGCTGCATCCGGTTCGGATTCTCGCCGTAGCGCCCGTCCTTCGGCCGCCGTGAAGGCTGCACGTAGGCGGCATTCCACGCCTTCGGACCGAGCGCGCGCAGCGTCGTCGCCGGATGGAACGTGCCCGCGCCCACCTCCATGTCGTAAGGCTGCAGGATGACGCAGCCCTGCGCGCCCCAGAAACGCTGCAACGTGAGAATGAGGTCCTGGAACGACTCCTTCGGCCGCAGCTCTCCCGGCACGGACGGCGTGGCAGGCTTCGGGCGGGCGGCGGTCTTGGTGGGCATGGCGGTCCCGGACGGCTATGGCGCGAGGCGCATCGATCTTGCGCCGCACTATACGTAAAACCGACATGCCGTCACCCGAGAAGAGGGGCGGCGCGCGGGGAGAGACCGGATGGATGTGCTCGGCTGGCTGTGGTGGCTCGTGTCCGGCTCTGTCGCGCTCGTCTGGTCGGTCGTCTGGTTCCTGCTCGGCGGATGGGTGTCGACGCTCGCCCAGATCGCCGTCGTCGTGCTGGTGGTCTTCGGCTACAAGTACGGCTGGCGCCGCGCGCCGCAGGAGCTGATGAGCCGGCTCGGCGGCTTTGGACGTTTCGCCTGGGGGTGGCTCAGGTTCCGCGAGGGGCCGCCTCAAGCCACGCCTCGGGCCACAACCGCCGAGCCTCGCGGCCGACGTGGCCCCGCCGCCCCCGGTAACAGGTCCGGCCGCCACAACTTCCGCAACCGCCAGCCCGGCGACGTGCGCATCAATGTCT
Organism: Hyphomicrobiaceae bacterium; assembly: GCA_050249405.1. Lineage (GTDB taxonomy): Bacteria > Pseudomonadota > Alphaproteobacteria > Rhizobiales > Hyphomicrobiaceae. The sequence goes on from JBFWQN010000064.1 coordinate 11,136, forward strand.
CGACGTGCCTGACATTGCTGATGCTGGCCGGGCTGTGGCTGCTGGCGGCGGTTTGAGCAGCAGCCCGAGCGCACAATGCAGCCGGCTAATCGCCGCCGCCATCCCCGCCATCACCATCCCCATCGCCGAAGCTATCCCCTCCGCCGATGCCGAATCCGAGGGCAGTGATGAGGGCCAGCGAGATCAGGAGCTCGGCAGGCGACAGAGCCTCCGCGTGCTGGCGCACGTAGTAGAAGAATGCCAACGCTCCGAGAAGGCAGGCGAGGCCTGTGCGATGTCGAGTCCACGTCATGCGCAGAGTCTGCCTGACGCCCGTTGCCAATTTCTTGGACACCGCTGACTGGTGCTCGAAAACGCGCGGCAAGGCTAACGCTCGCTTGCCGCGCACACCCAGCCGCGCGTGCCTCGAGTCAAAACGGCTGATCGCCCTTGATGGTGATGCGGTGCATGCGGCGGCGCTTGCCGGGATAGTCGTTGAGTGCACGGTGCATGGTGCAGCGGTTGTCCCAGATCGCCATGGAGCCCGGCTGCCAGCGGAACCGACAGGTCATCTCCGGCTGCACCGAGTGCTGCATCAGATAGTCGAGGACGGGACGCGCCTCCTTGGTCTCGAAGCCGTGCAGCCCCACCGAATGATTGCCGATGTAGAGTGCCTTCTTGCCGGTCTCGGGATGGGTGCGCACGAGAGGATGGGCCGCCTCGGTGACGAGGTCGCCGGGATCGCGGATCTTGGACGCCATCTTCTCGTTGCCCTTGTAGCGGCCTTCCGAGACGCTCCCCATGCCGTCGCTCGCCGATAGCTTCTTGCGGCTGCCGACGTTCCAGGTCTTCACTTCGTCGATCATGGCCTTCATGCCCTCGGAAAGGGTGTCATAGGCCATGTACTGGTTGGTGAACATGGTGTCGCCGCCCGCGTCCGGCGTCTCCTTGGCGTAGAGGATCGTCGCCTTGGCCGGCTTCGGGTTGAACATCTGGTCGGTGTGCCAGGTGGAGCCGAACGCCCGCGTGTCGCCCTCCTCCTTGATGATCTCGAGGATGTCCGGGTAGTCGTCCATGCCCTTGACGAACGGGTGATGGTGGATCTCGCCCCAGCGCTTGGCGAACGCGATCTGTTGGTCGGGTGTCAGCTCCTGGTCGCGAAAGAACACGACGAGGTTCTCGAGCCACGCCTGCCTGATCTCGTCGAAGGTCTCGTCGCTCATCTGCCTGAGATCGACGCCCGAGATCTCGGCGCCGAGGGCGCCGGCGAGCGGCTTCACGGAAATATGCTGATAGGCAGTCATGGGGGCTGGCTCCTCCGGGTCGCGCGATGGATGGGCCGGGCGTCTCGGTTGTTCCGGGCTCGGTCCACGGCAGCTCTTGGATCATGCGACACCGCGTCGCCGCGCGCCAGCCCCGCCGACTGCGTTCTCGAAGTCCCGGCGGGATGAGCGGGCCGCATGCCTGCCTCACGCCGGTTTAGCTGGCGGGGCGCGTTACTGTTTTTAGGGTCGGTGGACACGTCCAGGCCTCGGGTGGTAGCCCTTGTCCTTAGTCAGGCAACCGTCGCCATGTGCTACGCGGGAGCGCCCGAAGCCGGCCGCGCCGCCGCCGGGATACGCTCCGCTTCGCCACTCAAGCAGCCTGCCAGCGAGGATCATCCGCATGTTCGCCCTGCCTGTCCGAGCTTTCTGGCTGCTGCCCGTGGTGGCGCTGCTCGCCGCCGGCTGTGAGCGGTCACAGTCGGACACGGCCCAGCAGAAGCAGAAGCCGCCACCACCGACCGTGACCGTCGCGCAGCCACTGCAGCGGATGGTGCCCAACGAGCAGGAGCACGTCGGCCGCTTCGTCGCCGTGGACACCGTGGACGTTCGCGCGCGGGTCTCGGGCTACCTTGCCGGCGTGCATTTCCGTGACGGCCAGATCGTCGAGAAGGGCGACCTCCTGTTCACGGTCGATCAGCGGCCATTCAAGATCACGGTCGACCAGACGCGCGCCAATCTCGCACAGGCCGAGGCCAATCTCGCGCTCGCCGAATCCGAGCTGTCCCGCGCCAAGGAGCTCGTCATGGGCGCGAGCATCACACGCCAGGTGATGGACCAGCGCATCGCCGGCCGTGCCGCCGCCGAGGCCGGCGTAAAGGCTCAGCAGGCCGCCGTGCGGCAGGCCGAGCTCGATCTCGAGTTCACGGAGCTGAAGTCTCCGATCCGGGGCCGCATCGGCGACCGGCGCGTCTCCGTCGGCAATTTCGTCAGCTCGGCGACGAGCCCCAACTCGAGCGTTCTCGCCTCGATCCAGTCCATCGACCCGATCCGATTCGAGTTCTCGCTCGATGAATCCGCCTATTTGAAATTGATGCGGGCCGGCAGTGCCCGACCGACCCCGGGCAGCGGGCTGCCGGTCAGGCTGAAGCTGATCGACGAGGCGGAGTTCAGTCATCCGGGCCGCATCGAGTTTCTCGACAACGCCATGAGCCGCTCGAGCGGCACGATCCGCGTTCGCGCCGAGGTTGCCAATTCGAACGGGCTGCTGACACCGGGGATGTTTGCGCGCATCCGCATCGCCGTCTCGCCTCCGGCCGAGGCCCTGCTCGTGCCGGACGCGGCCATCGGCTCGGAGCAGGTGCGCAAGCTCGTCATGGTTGTCGGCGACGACAACGTCGTGAAGCCGAAGTATGTGGAGCTTGGCGAGACCGTCGATGGCCTCCGCGTGGTCGAGAACGGGCTGGCGCCGACAGACCGTGTCGTCATCGATGGGTTGATGCGCGTGCGTCCCGGCATTGCCGTCTCGCCGAAGCCCGGCACGATCGCCACCGCGGCCAACACCGCTGGCCCCCAGCGCGCCAACTGACGGAGCCGGCGGTCGCATGCGTATCTCGCACTTCTTCATCGACCGCCCGATCTTCGCCGCGGTCTTATCCGTCGTGATGGTTATTCTCGGGGCCGTGGCCTTCGGCCGGCTGCCGATCGCGCAGTATCCCGAGATCGCGCCACCCGTCATCAACATCACCGGCCAGTATCCGGGCGCGAGCGCCGATGTCGTCGCATCGACCGTGGTCGCGCCGCTCGAGCAGCAGATCAACGGCGTCGAGCGGATGCTCTACATCTCCTCGAACAGCACGGGCGACGGCAGCTTCTCGATCTCCGTCACGTTCGAGCTCGGCACCGATCTCGACGTCGCCCAGGTCCAGGTGCAGAACCGCGTCGCAACCGCGACGCCGCGCCTTCCGGCTGACGTGCGCAACATCGGCGTCACGGTCAACAAGGCTTCACCCGACCTGATGATGGTCGTGCATCTCTATTCGCCGGACAACTCCCGGGACACGCTGTTCATTTCCAATTTTGCCTCGATCCAGGTGACCGACGCGCTGACGCGCATCGAGGGTGTGGGCTCGATCACGGTTTTCGGCAATCGCGAATATTCCATGCGGGTCTGGCTCGATCCGGACCGACTGCAGTCGCTCGACCTCACCTCGGCTGATGTGGTCGCGGCCCTGCAAGGCCAGAACGTGCAGGTCGCCTCGGGCGTGCTCAATCAGCCACCGGTCGAGCGGCCGGGCGCCTTCCAGCTCACCATTCGAACTCAGGGCCGCCTCGTGGAGCCCGCCCAGTTCGCCGATATCGTCGTCAAGCAGACCGAGACTGCCGTGGTGCGCTTGAAGGACGTGGGCCGGGTCGAGCTGGCAGCGCTCGACTACAATCGCAACTCCTACCTCGACAAGGACCAGGCCCTTGGCCTCGGCGTGTTCCAGCGCCCCGGCTCGAACGCGCTCGCCACCGCCAGCGCCATCAGGACGGCCATGGACGAGATGTCGAAGACCTTCCCGTCCGGCCTCAAGTACACGATCATCTATAACCCGACACAGTTCATCCAGCAGTCGGTCGATGCCGTGCTGCGCACCATCGCCGAGGCCATCGTTCTCGTCGTGCTGGTGGTCATTCTTTTCCTGCAGACGTGGCGAGCGGCGGTCATCCCGATCCTCGCCATTCCCATCTCGCTCGTCGGCACGTTCTTCTTCATGGCGGCGTTCGGCTACTCGTTGAACAACCTCTCGCTGTTCGGACTGGTGCTCGCGATCGGCATCGTCGTCGACGACGCCATCGTCG